>NZ_JBHYDW010000064.1:0-23367 GCF_051860475.1 Elioraea sp.
GCCCGCCGATCGTCTGAAGCCCCGCGTCGCCGCCGGCGGCGCCTCTCGCTGCTTCATGACGAAAGGATCCATCATGCACCGCATGCTGCTCGCCGCCTGCGCGGCAACTCTCCTGGGCGCGACCGCGTCCGCCCATGTCACGCTTGAGGCCCAACAGGCCCCGCCCGCGAGCTTCTACCGCGCCGTGTTCCGCGTGCCGCATGGCTGCGGCGAGGCGGCGACGGTCCGGCTTGCCGTCACGCTGCCCGACGGCGTGCGCGGGGCGCGACCGATGCCCAAGCCGGGCTGGCGGCTGACGCTGGTGCCGCGCGAGGATGCGCCGGCGCCGTAGGGGCACGGCGCCGTGCGCGAGCTGCGCGAGATCGTCTGGGAGGGCGGTCCGCTGCCGAACGAGCACTACGACGAGTTCGTGATCCGTTTCCGCACGCCGAACACCCCCGGCCTGACGCTCTGGATTCCGGTGGTGCAAGGATGCGAAGGCGGAAACGAGACTGCGTGGACGCAGGTTCCGGAGCCGGGGCGGCGGGTCAGCGACTACCCGACACCCGCGCCGGCGCTGCGCATCCTGCCGCGGAACTGAGGAGGATCACGATGCGAATGACCCTGCCTGCACTGGCGCTGGGTGCGGCGCTGCTGGCCGGCCCGGCCGGCGCCTGCGACCCGGAGGCGATGAGCGCGCATCTGAGCGCGATCTGTGACGCGGCCCTCGCCCCGGCGCGTGCGGCGATCGAGGCAGCGCTGCCACACGCCACCGCGGCCGAGCGCGCGTTGATCGCACGTCACCTCGCCGCCGCCACGGAGGCGTGCGAGATCGGCGATCCCGAGTCGGGTGCGCGGCTCGCCGGCACGCTCGCACGCTTCGCCGGCCGGATCGAAGGCCGTGCGGGGCTGGACTCGGCGCTGCTCGCGTCGCTGCGCTGACAGGGGGCGCCGTCGTCCATCGGGCGGCGGCGCTTTCCCGGCGCGCACCTTCACACGATCAGGTGCCTCCACCTGCTCGGGCGCCGCGCTAGAACCGCCCGGGCTCGTCGAGGCAGAGCAGCAGCCGGGGTGCCGACCGCACCGGCGGTGAGCGGTGCACGATGGCGCGGCCCGCATTGCCCGGGAACGCCTCGCCCTTGAACAGACCAACCGCGAAGCGTGGCAGACGGCGGATGGCCGCCTGCCGGGTGATCGCGCGCGCGTTGTCGCCAAGCGCCGCACGGTCCACGGCGTGGTCGGGGACCCACTGCGTGCCCGGCCCGGCATAGGTGCAGAGCAGTCGCAGCCCGACATGATCGGCATGGAACAACCGGCAGGCGGGACCGTCGATCGCGTCCAGCCGGATGTGGACCGCCGTGGTCCCGGCGATCTCGGCGAACATCCCGGCGAGCTGCGCGATATCCGCGGTGAGTCGCGTGTGCCCGCACCCCGTCAATCCGGGCAGACCGGCCGTGACCGTCGCGGCCCCAGGTCCGGGCCGATCCTCCACCGCAACGGAGAACGGCGCCCGCGCGGCCAGCGCATCGGCGACCATGCGGAGTCCGCGCGGCGGCAACCGCATCCACGCCGCCAGGGTGATCATCGGGTCGCGGATGGAGCGAAGCACGGCGGCACTACGGGCGCTCACCGCGTGGCGTGCCGGCATCAAGGGGGTTGCGGCATCGAGCATGCACCGTATGTTATAGTATAGCATTTCTGATGCAACACCCGAGGCCACCATGCCCGACCGCTCCGCCGATCGCCGCCTGCCCGTCACCGTGCTCTCCGGCTTCCTCGGCGCCGGCAAGACGACGCTGCTGAACCACATCCTGGCCAACCGCGAAGGGCGGCGCGTCGCGGTGATCGTCAACGACATGAGCGAGGTGAACATCGACGCCGCACTGGTGCGCGACGGGGCGCAGCTCTCCCGCACCGAGGAACGGCTGGTCGAGATGTCGAACGGCTGCATCTGCTGCACGCTGCGCGAGGACCTGATGACCGAGGTGCGCCGGCTCGCTGCCGAGGGACGGTTCGATGCGCTGCTGATCGAGAGCACCGGCATCAGCGAACCGATGCCGGTCGCCGCGACCTTCGACTTCCGGGATGCGGAGGGGCGGAGCCTCGGCGATCTCGCGCGGCTCGACACGATGGTGACCGTGGTCGATGCCGCCGCGTTTCTGCGCGACTACGGCTCCACCGATAGCCTCGCCGTGCGCGGGGAGACCGCGGGGGAGGAGGATCGGCGGCTGCTCGTCGATCTCCTTATCGAGCAGGTCGAGTTCGCCGATGTCATCGTCGTGAACAAGACGGACCTGGTGCAGGCGGCCGAGCGCGACCGGCTCATCGGCATCCTCCGCACCTCCAACCCGATCGCGCGGATCGTCCCGGCATCCCATGGCCGCGTCCCGCTGGCCGAGGTGCTCGACACCGGCCGGTTCGACTTCGCCCGCACGAGCCAGGCCGCAGGCTGGGCGCAGGCGCTCGCCGGGCATCACCTGCCGGAGAGCGAGGAGTTCGGCATCCGCTCCTTCGTCTACCGTGCGTGGCGGCCGTTCCATCCGGCACGGCTGCACCGGCTGTTCGGGTCCGACCTCTCCGGCGTGATCCGGGCGAAGGGGTTCTTCTGGCTCGCGACTCGGCTGGACTGGGCCGGGTCGTGGCAGCTCGCCGGCAGCATCGGCCGGCACGAGGCGGCCGGCCTCTGGTGGTCCGCTGTCGATCCCGCGCGCTGGCCGGACGATCCGCATTGGCGCCGGAGCATCCGGGCGCTCTGGCGCGAGCCCTGGGGTGACCGGCGCCAGGAACTCGTGTTGATCGGCATCGACATGGACGAAGCGGGGCTTCGCTGCGCCCTCGATGCCTGCCTCCTGACGGATGCCGAGATGGCGCTCGGCCCGAAGCTCTGGGCGCTCTTCGCCGATCCGTTCCCCGCCTGGCGGCGCGAGGCGGCATGACGGGGTTGTTTCGCGTGGCCGCCCTACCAGCCCCGCGCGCGATATCCGGCTGCCAAAGGTCAAACCTTTGGCAGCCGGATCTCAGCCGTGTCCGGTGCGCTTCATCGCGCGCGAGAGGATGATCACCGGGATCAGGCCGACAGCGACAATCAGCAGCGCTGCCGTGCTCGCCTGGGCGAGCTTCTCGTCGGAGGCGAGATTGTAGACCCGCACCGCCAGCGTATCGAGATCGAAGGGCCGCACGATCAGGGTCGCCGGCAGTTCCTTCATGGTATCGACGAACACCAGCAGCACCGCCGCAAGCAGGCTGCCGCGCAAGAGCGGCAGGTGCACCGCGGCGAGCGTGCGGCCGGGGCCATGGCCCAGCACGCGCGAGGCGTCCTCGACCGAGGGGCGGATGCGGGCGAGCCCGGCCTCGACCGAAGAGAGCGCGACCGCGAGGAACCGCACGACATAGGCGAAGACCAGCGCGAACATCGTGCCTGAGAGCAGCAGCCCGGTGGAGACGCCGAAGCGTGCCCGCATCCAGGCATCGACCGCGTTGTCGAAGGCACCGAACGGCACCAGCACGCCAACCGCGATCACCGAGCCGGGGATCGCATAGCCGAGCGCGGCGACGCGGGACGCGGCGTGCATCAGCGCGGTGCCATGCAGCCGCACACCGTAGGCCACCACCACGGCGACGACAGTCGCGATCACAGCGGCGATGCCTGCGAGAAGCAGACTGTTGCGCGCGAACGGCAGGATCAGCGGGCCGAACAGCGGATCACCGTCGGTGAGCGCGAAGCGGAGCAACACCCAGGCCGGCAGCAGGAAGCCAAACACGACCGGCACCGCGCAGGTCGCGACCGCGGCCGCCGCGGCCCCTGCCGGCAGCCGCGTGCGCGCAAGGAACTGGTGCTTCGAGGACGTGTTGTGAAAGCGCCGCGATCCGCGCGCGGCGCGCTCGATCGCCAGCAGTACGGCGATCACCCCCATCAGACAGGCGGCAAGTTGCAGCGCGGCGATGCGATCGCCCATGTTCAGCCAAGCCTGGTAGATGCCGGTGGTGAAGGTGTCGACGGCGAAATGGCGGACCGTGGCAAAATCCGCCAGCGCCTCCATCAGTGCGAGCCCCGCGCCCGCCGCGATCGCGGGGCGCGCGAGCGGCAGGCACACGTGCAAGAATGCCTGGCGCTGGGTGCAGCCGAGCGTGCGCGCGACCTCGGTCAGGCAGACCGACTGTTCCAGGAAGGCCGCGCGCGCGAGCAGATAGACATAGGGGTAGAGCACCAGCCCGAGCATCGCGATCGCGCCTTCGATGCTGCGGATCTCGGGGAACCAGTACTCGCCCCAGTTCCAGCCGAAAGTCGCGCGCAGCCAGGTCTGAACCGGCCCGGTGAACTCGAGCAGATCGGTGTAGACGTAGGCCATCACGTAGGCCGGCATGGCCAGCGGTAGCAGCAGCGCGACCTCGAACACGCGCCGTGCGGGAAAGTCGTGCACCGTCACCAGCCACGCGGTTGTGGTGCCGATCACCACCACGATCACTCCCACGCCGGCGGCGAGCAGCACCGAGTTGACGACGTAGTCGGCGAGTACCGTCTCGGCGATGTGGCGCCAGGCAGGACCGGCCCGCGCAAGCGCACCGCCCAGCACAGCGAGGATCGGCGCGGCGACCGCCGTGGCCACGAGCAGCGCAGCGATGGTCCAGCCCGAGGGCAGGCGCGCGACGAAACGCGGCAGTGGGCGTGGCTGGTCGAGCGCGATGTCCTGCGGCACGGATCCGGGGCGGGTGGTCCCGCGCTCCTCTGCGAATGGTTCTCACTTGCAGATCTAGCACAGGCGGCCGCGCAGGGCCAGGGACCGGCCTGGAAAAGACGGCTCTTGCCGAGCGCGGCCGGCGGCGGGGGTGTCAGTCGGCCGGGCCCGATCCGCCCGACGGCATGCGGGCGCTACTCTGCGGCCTTGCCGGCCTGCCACTCGGCGACCGAGATACGCGGGATCTCGATCCGGTCGGTCGTGCGCGCATACCAGCCGCGGCCGTGCATGCGCCCGATCAGCCCGAGCTTGGGCGTGTCGATGTAGCACTTCACCGGGTCGAGCACGCAGTCGTCGCGCACATGCATGGCCAGCACCTTGCCCATCACCACCGCACGGCCATTGCCGAGCTCCACCACCGCCAACCGCTCGCACTCCAGCGCGACCGGGCTCTCGGCGATGCGCGGCGGGGCGACCGCGGTGCTGACGAGCGGTGTCAGCTTCGCCATCGCAAGCTCGTCCACGCCCGGATCGACATCGATCGCAGTGATGTTCATGGCCTGCGCGGTCTCCTCGGAGACGAGGTTGACGACGAACTGGCCCGTCCGCCGGATGTTGGTGCCGGTGTCCTTGAGCTCGCCCTTTTTGGGCCCGATGCCGATGCACAGCACCGGCGGATCGTTGCCCATCACGTTGAAGAAACTGTAGGGCGCGGCGTTCACCCGGCCCTCGGTGTCGAGTGTGGTGACCCAGGCGATCGGGCGCGGCACCACGGTGGAGACCAGCAGCTTGTAGACATTATCCGGGCCGATGGCGGCGAAGTCGAACAGCATGGCGGGTCTCCGGCAATACGCGCGAAACAGAGATGGGGGCGGGGGCGGGGATCGACCAGGGTCAGGGGCCGCGCCGGCGCTTTCCGCCTCGCCGCTTCGCCGGATCGTAGCCGCCGCCGCCCGGGCCGAGCGGCTTGGGCTTCCAGTCCAGCGCACGCGAGGGCGCCACGCCTGGCCGGTCCAGCCCGAGTTCCTTCGCCTCCAGGCGGCGGATCTCGTCGCGCAGCCTGGCCGCGGTCTCGAACTCAAGATCGGCTGCGGCCTCGCGCATCCGCCGCTCCAGTTCTGAAATGGTTCCGCGCAGGTCCTTGCCGACGAACTCGCTCGGCCCCGCCTCCTCGGCGATGGCGGCCACCGTGACGTAGTCCTGCTCGTAGACCGAGGCGACGATCTCGGAGACCTGCTTCTTCACGCTCTGCGGTGTGATGCCGTGGGCCTCGTTCCAGGCGAGCTGCTTGTTGCGCCGCCGTTCGGTCTCGTCGAGCGCGCGCTTCAGGCTGTCGGTCATGGTGTCGGCGTAGAGGATCACCCGCCCGTCGATATTGCGGGCCGCGCGGCCGATCGTCTGCACCAGCGAGGTGGTGGAGCGCAGGAATCCTTCCTTGTCGGCATCCAGGATCGCCACCAGCGCGCATTCCGGGATGTCGAGCCCCTCACGCAGCAGGTTGATCCCCACCAGCACATCGAACACGCCGAGGCGCAGGTCGCGGATGATCTCGATCCGCTCCAGCGTGTCGATGTCGGAGTGCAGGTAGCGCACCTTGATGCCGGCATCGTTGAGGAACTCGGTCAACGTCTCGGCCATCTTCTTGGTGAGCGTCGTGACCAGCACGCGCTGGCCGCGATCCGCACAGGTGCGGCATTCGGCGAGCAGGTCATCCACCTGCTTCTCCACGGGCCGCACGATCGTGACGGGATCGACAAGGCCCGTCGGCCGGATCACCTGCTCGGCGAACACGCCGCCGGTGCGCTCCATCTCCCACGGTCCCGGTGTCGCGGAGACGAACACCGTGTCGGGGCGCATCGCGTCCCACTCCTCGAACTTCAGCGGCCGGTTGTCGACGCAGGAGGGCAGGCGGAAGCCGAACTCCGCCAGGACCGACTTGCGCGCGTAGTCGCCGCGATACATCCCGCCCAGCTGCGGCACGGTCACGTGACACTCGTCGACGATCAGCAGCGCGTTGTCAGGCAGGTACTCGAACAGCGTGGGCGGCGGCTCGCCGGGGTTCCGCCCGGAAAGGTAGCGCGAGTAGTTCTCGATCCCCTTGCAGCTCCCCGTCGTCTCGAGCATTTCGAGGTCGTACATGGTGCGCTGCTCCAGCCGCTCGGCCTCGAGCAGCTTGCCTTGCGCACGCAGCTCGGCGAGCCGCTCCTTCAGCTCGGCCTTGATGCCCTGGAACGCCTGCGTGATGGTCGGGCGCGGCGTGACGTAGTGGCTGTTCGCATAGACCGTGATGGTATCCAGCGCCGCGGTCTTCTCGCCGGTCAGCGGGTCGAACTCGTGGATCGACTCGATCTCGTCGCCGAACAGCGAGATGCGCCAGGCGCGGTCCTCGTAGTGGGCGGGGAAGATCTCCACGCCATCGCCGCGCACGCGGAAACTGCCGCGGGCGAAGGCGATGTCGTTGCGCCGGTACTGCAACTCGACCAGCGCCTTCAGCAGACGGTCGCGATCGAGCGTCTCGCCGCGCGTCACCTTCACCACCATCTGACTGTAGGTCTCGACCGAGCCGATGCCGTAGATGCAGGAGACCGAGGCGACGATGATCACGTCCGACCGCTCCAGCAGCGCGCGGGTCGCGGCATGGCGCATCCGGTCGATCTGCTCGTTGATCTGCGCGTCCTTCTCTATGTAGGTATCGGTGCGCGGGACATAAGCTTCCGGCTGGTAGTAGTCGTAGTAGGAGACGAAGTACTCCACCGCGTTGTCGGGGAAGAACGACTTCATCTCGCCATAGAGCTGTGCGGCGAGCGTCTTGTTCGGCGCCAGGATCAAGGTCGGCCGGCCGAGATTGGCGATCACGTGCGCCATGGTGAAGGTCTTGCCGGAGCCGGTCACGCCGAGCAGCACCTGATCGCGGTCGCCCGCCTCCAGCCCCTCCGTCAGCGTAGCGATCGCCTGCGGCTGGTCGCCGTTCGGGGTGAAATCCGCCTGGATGCGGAAGGGTGCCTTGCCGGGCAGCCCCTTCCGCTTCTCGGGGATAAAGAGGGTTGAGGTGGCGGCGGGGGCGAGTGTGCGCATGACCCTAATGTTGGCGTCGCCCCCGCTCCCGTGAAGCAGGGCAGGGGCTGGCGTGTGATGGGCCTCAGCCCCTGCGCCGGACAGGTGCGACGCCGAGCAGGACGAATGCAGCAGCAGCAGCGCGCCGGGTGCCGGAACCGCGGCCGGATCGCCCACGACCTCCAGGGACTTGACCGCGATGAACGCATTGCTGAGCGTGAAGGATGCGATGTCTGGCGTGTCGCGCAGAAATCCGTAGAACTCGCCACCGTTAAGTCCCCAGACGAGGAACAAGGCTGGCTGGCAGCTCTCCAGAAGCTGCCAATCGATGTCGACGATCCCGATCTGGGGAAGGCCGATGCCGAGCAGGTTGAGCGCGGACGAGGCGCGCTGCGCGCCGGAGACGATGCGCGCGAGCGCCCGGTCGCCGGCCTCGCCTGGGCTGGCCCGCTGCTGAGGCATCTGCTGCGCGCCGTCCACCGAAAAGTTGGACCGAGAGCCGGCGGGTCGCATCGGTCACAGCGCCGCCCTGCGTGCCGGAGCTCAACCCCGTCGAGAACGTCCGGGAATACCTCCGAGCCAACGGGCCCAGCCACAAGGTCTGGGATAGCCACGACACCATCCTCGATGACTGCTGCACCGCCTGGAACCACCTCGCCGCCTCACCCGAGCGCCTCACCCGAGCGCATCACCTCCATCACCCAACGTCGTGGGCATCGGTCAATGTCTGACGCTGTTGGCATGACGCCTATCGCCGCGCCGCCCGGCCGTCGAGGCGCTGGCGCACCGGCACCAGCCCGGCGATCGCCGCGGCGGCGAAGGCAGCGCCCGCAAGGAAGGTCCATTCCGGGCCGATACTGTCCCAGAGCGCGCCGGCGATCACGCTTGCCGCGAGCATCGCCAGCCCGGTGACCAGATTGAACATGCCGAAGCCGGTGCCGCGCAGCTCCGCCGGTGCGGCGTCAGCCACCAGGGCCGCGAGCAACCCCTGGGTGAACCCCATGTGCAGCCCCCACAGCACCACGCCGCAGGCGATCGCGACCAGCCCCGGCGCAAAGGCCAGGACAAGATCGGCGGCGATCAGCAGGCCGAGCCCGATGAGCAGCAGCCCCACGCGGTCCACCCGGTCGGATAGCGCGCCGACCGGATAGGCCGAGGCGGCATAGGCGATGTTCATGACCACGAGCACGGCCGGCACCAGCATCAGCGGCAGCCCGGTGGACTCCGCGCGCAGGATCAGGAAGGCCTCGCTGAACCGCGCCAGCGTGCACACCGCCGCCACCATGACGACCCACCAATAGGCGGGCCCGAGCTGCGCCAGTTCCGCCCGGCTCAGGGGATTGCGCACCTGCCGCCCGCCCGCTTGCCGCGCGGGCTCGTGCACCGCGAAGACGATCAGGCCGAAGGCGAGGAAGCCCGGGATCACGGCGACCCAGAACACCGAAACGAAGTCGTCGGCGAGCAGTGCCATCAGCCCGATCGCGAGCAGCGGGCCGAGGAACGCGCCGACCGTGTCGAGCGCCTGGCGCAGCCCGAAGCTCGCCCCGCGCAGCTCCGGCGGGCTGATATCCGCCACCAGCGCGTCGCGCGGCGCGAGCGGGAAGATCGGCTTGGTGAAGGCCGCCAGCCCGTAGCCGAGGGCGGCGAGCTCCTTGCGCCGGCCGATCCGGTCGCTGAGCGCGCCGGAGAAGATCCTGGTGATCGCCGCGGTTGCCTCGGCGATGCCCTCGATGATGCCGACGGCAAGCGCCGTCGCGCCGAGCCCGACCACCAGATAGACCGGCAGCAGGGCGTGGATCATCTCCGAGGAGACGTCCATCAGCAGCGAGACGAAGCCGAGCGCCCAGATGCCCGAGGGGATGCGCCGCCAAGCAGGTGCCGTCACGGACGGAAGCTGCGACCGGTCCGGCGCGACCGCCATCGGACGGCCCCTCACCGGTTCTCGTCATGCGCGCCGAAGGCGCGCTGCGCCGAGGCGTCCAGGCTCAGCCCTGCGCGCGGCCGGGGATCGCGGGGAGCTCGCCCAGCCAGGGCAGGGCCGAGCGGCGCCAGATCTGCCCGACCGGCCTGCGTTCGGCGCGCGGGCGATGGGTGCCGACGCGGAGGCTGCACACCTTGGGCTCGCCGCCCTCGGCGATGGAGTGGATCGGCGAGCCGCACTCCGGGCCAACGGTCTGCTGGCGCCGCGTGCCGCTCTCGGCGACCTTGACGTAGACCGTCAGCTCACCCGAGAGCGGACGGAACCGGCCCGGCGTCGTCGGCGCCACCGTGCGGAACGCGCTGCCCGAGAGCGCCTGGCAGTCGGTGCAGTGACAGACCAGGATGCCGGCGGGGTCCGGCTCTGCTTGGTAGGCGATCCGACCGCAGTGGCACCTGCCGTCAACCTTCATCGGCACCGTCCTCGTGAGCCGCGTGACGCGGGACTATGGCTCGGAGCGTGGCACGATACGGAGATCGCTTTCGAGACCGGACCTGAGACCCCCCAGGCTAATCTCTGGTGCCGCGCGGCGCCATGACTCGCGTCGAGCCATGGTCCCACCAAGATCGCGTTGGCATGCTACCGCCCGTCCGACTCAACCGCACCACGCCGGGGCGGCGGACGATCTGACCCGTGTCTCGGCTGCTGGCGGCGTGTTCCTGGAGTTGATGGAGGGCAAGCCCCTGCCTGGGGTGGCAGCGCTGGTAACCCGAGCCCGGGCGCTCGCCGACCTTCTGCCGGTCGTGGCGGCGCTGCCGGACCGGGACGAGACCTTGAAATTGTCGCGCTCACCCCGGCAGTGCTGCGCGGGGCGGCGGCGGCAATCAGTGGGCAGCGGCGCACAGGCCCTGAAGGAGGCCCGTGTGAAGCCGGCCAGACGCCCAGGACGACGACCTCCGCGCGGGACCCTAGACGGGCCGCGGCACCTCGTCCCAATCCGGGCTCGCGCCCTTGGTGAACAGCACGTGGTGCAGGTCGAGTCCGCCACCGCGCGGACGGAACCCCTCGATCACTCCGGCCAGATAGTAGATCCAGATCCGGCGGAACCGTTCGGTGAAGACGACAGGGTCGATCGCCGCGATCTCGGGCCAGTGCGCCTCCAGGTTCGCAAGCCAGCGCTCAGCCGTGCGCTGGTAGTGCCGGCCCAGCTCCTCGACCTCCACCATGCGCAGCCCGTGCCGGTCGAGCAGGTCGAGCAGCCGGGGCAGGCTGGGCACTGAACCGCCGGGAAAGACGTGCCGGATCGTCAGGTACTCGGTCGGGTAGTCGCGCATATAGGCGGTGGTGGAGATCAGCCCGATCCCGCCGGGCTTGAGCGCGCGCGCGATCCCCGCGATCCACTCCTCCTGGCAGGGCCAGCCGGCATGCTCGTACACCCCGACCGAGAGGTAGCGGTCGTATCGTTCCGGCTCATTCACGAGATCGCGGTGATCGCGCTCCATGATGCGCACCCGGTCGCCCAGGCCGCGCGCGTCGATCAGGCGCTGCATCACCACATTCTGCGCCGGCACCAGGCCGTAGTTGACCACGTTGACATCGTACCGTTCCGCTGCCAGCATGGCCTGGTAGCCCCAGCCGGAGCCCACCTCCACCAGCTCAAGCCCAGGGCGCAGCCGCAGCCTGCGGCAGATCCGCTCGCAGCGGGCACGCTGCGCCTCGGCCAGCGTCTCGACACCGGGAGGCCAGAACCCCTCGGCGTAGAGGCAGTCCTCGCCCAGCATCAGCCGGAAGAAGTCGTGCGGCAGGCCGTAGTGCGCGATCGCGTTGCGCTTCGCCGTGGCGCGGTCGCGGTTGCTGTCGCGCCATTCGCGCCAGCGCCGCGCGAGCCACACCAGCGGGTTGGTGGTGTAGGTGTAGGCGCCGCGATAGGCCATCCGCATGAGGGCGGAGACCGGACGCTCGCCCTCGAACTCGACCCGGCCGTCGAAATAGGCCTCGAACAGCCCGACATAGCCGAGTGCGAGCGTAGCCAGCTCGGCTCCGCGGGTGCGGAAGACGATCGTGCAGTCCGGCGACCCGGGTCGGTTCTGATGCGCCTCGCCGTCCGCGAACACCACCCGCAGCACCTCGGGCTGGTCGCCGGCGACACGGTCGAAGATCTTGCGGAGCAGCGCGCTCATGCCCTTCCGTCGTGCTGTTCACCTGTGCCAGCCTAGCCGATCGGACCCCACGCCGGTAACTGCAACGTTCCGGCGGTAGGAATCATCAGTCCAGCTGAAGCAATTCCGCCTTCAGATAGGCGCTCTCCGGCAGATGCGGATGCACCGGATGGTCCGGCCCGGCGCCGGCCGCGCGCAGCACTCGTCCGTCGCGCCCGGACCGCGCGAGCCCGCGTGCCACAGACGTGGCGAACTCCTCGGCGCTGACATGATGGCTGCACGAGGCGAGGAACAGGAACCCGCCCGGCGTCACCAGCGGCGCCGCCAGACGCGCGAGCTTCTCGTAGCCCTTCAGCGCCGGCCCGTGATCCTTGCGGGATTTTGCGAAGGCCGGCGGGTCGCACACCACCAGGTCGAACCGCGCGCCCTCGCCGGCGAACCGTTCCAGCAGGCCGAACGCCTCGGCGCGAACGATGTCGACCCGATCGGCGAGCCCGTTCGCGCGCGCCGTCTCCGCGGCCAGCGCCAGCGCGGGCTCGGAGCGGTCGGCGAGCGTCACATGCGCCGCTCCAGCCGCGGCGCAGCGCAACCCGAAGGCACCGGTGTGGCAGTACACGTCCAGCACCCGCGCGCCCTGCGCGAGCGCCGCCACCGCGTCACGGTTGAAGCGCTGGTCGTAGAACCAGCCGGTCTTCTGCCCGCCCAGCGGATCGACCGGGAAGGTCACCCCGCCCTCCTCGACCGTGAGCCGCTCGGGCAGGATGCCGGCGAGCAGTCCCACCCGTTCACCGAGCCCCTCCAACGTCCGCGCCGCGCTGTCGTCGCGCGCCACCACGGCGGTCGGCGCACACAGTCCGGCCAGCGCGGCCAGGATCTCGGCCTCCAGCGCGGCCATGCCCGCGCTGTTATGCTCGACCACCAGCACGTCGCCGTAGCGGTCGATCACCAGGCCCGGCATCGCATCGCCCTCGGCATGGCATAGGCGATGGAAGGGCGCCACGAACAGCCGCGCGCGCAGCGCCGCCGCCCGCTCCAGCCGCTCGGCGACGAAGCCCCGGTCGATCACCGCGTCCGGGTCGCGCGCGAGCCGCCGCGCCGCGATCAGGCTGCGCGTGTTGAACATGAAGGTGCCCTCAGCACGCCCCGCGGCGGACTCCAGCCGGACCTGCACCCCGGGTACCAGGCGGCGCATCGCCGGCGACCAGTCGAGCTCGTTCGAGAACACCCAGGGGTGGCCGGCGCGCAGGCGCCGGTCATGGCCGGGCAGCAGGCGCAGCGTCGGGCGGTCGACAGACGGGTCGGTCACGGCGCGGACCATGGCGACACCGAGGCACGGGCGCAATGCGCGTGCTCGGGCTGTTCGTAGCGCCACAACGTGGCTATCCTCAGACCGGTGGGTCGGCTTAGCGGCGCGGGCGACCGGCCGCCGCCCAACAACCGCCGGGGAGTCCAGCGCCGCGATGGTCCATCCGGAAGCCTTACGCGTCGTCTCGCAGCGTCTGGGCTCGCTGCCAGCGCCGTGCGCCGGTTGCGATGTGCGCGAGCGCAACTTCTGCGTTGCCCTGGAGCCGCAGGAGATCAGCGAGCTCACCCGCATTCTGACCGAAGCGCAGGTGGCGCCGCACGGCACGCTGTTCCGTGAGGGCGAGCCCGCCGACTACGTCATGAACATCACGCGCGGCGCCGTGAAGCTCTACAAGCTGCTGGCGGACGGGCGGCGGCAGGTTCTCGGCTTCCGCTTCCCCGGCGACTTCGTCGGCCTGACCGCCGGCCCGGAGTACGCGTACTCTGTCGAGGCACTGACCGAGACCCGCGTCTGCCGCTTCGCCCGGCGCAAGCTCGACACGCTGCGCGAGCGTATGGGCCGGATCGACAAGCGGCTGCTCGAGCTCTCGATCGATGAGCTCACCGCCACCCAGGAGCAGCTCGTGCTGCTCGGCCGCAAGCACGCCGAGGAGAAGCTGGTCTCGTTCCTGCTGCTGCTCGGTCAGGCGCAGGTGCGCCGCGGCGAACCGGGCGAGCCGATCGCGCTGCCGATGAACCGCAGCGACATCGCCGACTATCTCGGTCTGACGATCGAGACCGTGAGCCGCACCTTCACCGCGCTGCGCAAGCGCGGGCTGATCGCGCTCGACGACACCACCCATGTGCGGGTGCTGGACCGCACGACACTCGAGAACATGGCGGCGGGCCTCGGCTGAGCGCGCGACTCAGCGGACGAACACCCGCACCTCCGTCACGGACGCCTCCCGCGCCGTTGCGGCCGAGAGCGACACCCGGTCCGACGGCAGCCCCATCTCCACCAGGCTGCGCACCACGCCCTCGGCTTGGCGGCGCGCGTCGTTCGCGGCGCGCGCCTGGTCGGCCGGCTCGCCGCGCGCCGGCGCCACGCCCTGCACTTCGAACTGCACCCCCGGATTGCGGTCCAGCGCCGCCGACACCGCGTCGTAGAGCGGCTGGCGATACGCCACGTCCGGCCGGTCGAACCGGATCGTCACCAGCGCGCGGCGCTGCGCCGCCGCCGGCACTGGGCGCGTCGGCACCGCCGCCGGCACCGCGGCCACACGGGTCGAGAGCGGCGCGCCGTACATCCGCCCGCTGTTGATCGAGAGCGCAAGGCTGCCCATGGTCCGCCGCTCCGACGCCACGGTCGCCGACTGGCGGCTGACATCGTCGGCGATCTCGTTCAGCACCCGCTCGATCGCGACGATCGTGCGGTTGGTATCGTCCTCCAGCAGGTCGAGGTTGCGGTGGTCCTGGTCGACGCCGCCCGAGAGCCGGTAGGCCGAGCGGATCGAGCTCTGGAGGAAGCTCGCGGTCGACGCATTCGCCGCCGCGCGCGTCGACAGCGCCGACAGCCTCCCGACATTCTGCTCGAGCTGGCCGAGCAGCCCCTGCGCCTCGCTCCAGGCCGAGATCAGTTCGGGGTTGCCCGGCGTGGTGCCGACCTGAAGCCGCGCGGTGATGTTGCCCACCAGCGTCTGGTAGCGGCCGGCGAGATCGGCGATCGCGGCGCGGGTGGTGCGGAAGTCCTGCGCCGTACCGTTCACCGAGGACTTGAGCGCGCCGAGCTCCGCGCCGAGCTGCTGCACGCGCGAATCCACCACCGTGCCCGTGGCGGTCAGCCGCGGTGGGGCGGTGGCCAGCGCCGCCATCTCCTCGGCCGAGGGCGGGATCTCGATCCGCTGCACCGGCGCCTCGCTGCGCTGGAACACCTGACAGCCTGAGAGCACCACCCCGACCACGACCAGGGCGAGAGGCAGGGGGCAGCGGAGCGGCTTCACGGTGGCGCGGATCCCCAAGGGTCGGAGGGCGGTCGCGAGCGGGCGAAGGAATGCAACCTCTAGCAGAGGGCTCGGCGGCAGAGGAAGGGCCGAGCCCCGGATTTCCGCCGCTGGCCGGTCGATCAGACGGCAAGGGTTGCGGCGGCGGCACGCCCCGGCAAGATGGCCCGAGCAACATGGAGCAGACGATGGGCGTGATCGCCGGCAATGTCCGGATCGACGAGCGGCGGCTGTGGGACAGCCTCATGGGGATGGCGCGCATCGGCGCCACGCCGAAGGGCGGTGTGCGCCGGCTGACGCTGTCCGCGGTCGACAAGCAGGGGCGGGATCGGTTCCGCGCCCTCTGCGAGGCCGAGGGGCTGACGGTCAGCGTCGATGCGATCGGCAACATGTTCGCCCGCCGCGAGGGCCGCGACCCGGCCCGAACGCCGGTGATGTTCGGCAGCCATCTCGACAGCCAGCCCTCGGGCGGCAAGTTCGACGGCGCGCTCGGCGTGCTCGGCGGGCTCGAGGTGATCCGCACGCTGAACGAGCAGGGGATCGAGACCGAGGCCCCGCTGATCCTCTGCAACTGGACCGACGAGGAGGGATCGCGCTTCGGCCACTCGCTGATGGGCTCGGGGGTGTGGGTGGGCGGGATCGCGCTCGACAAGGCGTATGCGCTCGCCGACACCGAGGGCATGACGGTCGGCGCGGCGCTGGATGAGATCGGCTACAGGGGCGATCAGCCGGCGCAGCCGTTCGCGGCGGACGCCTATTTCGAGCTGCACATCGAGCAGGGGCCGATCCTGGAGGCCGAGGACAAGACCATCGGCATCGTCACCGGCGCGCAGGCGATGGCCTGGTACGACCTCGCGCTCACCGGCTGGGAGAGCCATGCCGGCACCACGCCGCCCGCGCGGCGCAAGGACGCGCTGGTCGGCGCTGCACGGGTGATCGGCCTCGTCGACCGGCTGATGCGCGAGCAGGGCGAGGACGGGCGCGGCACGGTGGGCTCCCTCGACGTCGAGCCGAACAGCCGCAACGTCGTGCCGGGCAGGGTGAGCTTCTCGGCCGAGTTCCGCCACCCTTCGGACGCGGTGATCGATGCGCTCGACCAGCGTTTCGAGACCGAGACGCGCGCGATCGCCGCCGAGCTGAAGCTCGACCTCTCGTTCACGCGCATCTTCCGATACCAGGCCCAGCCCTTCGATCCGGCCTGCGTCGCGCTCGTGCGCGAGGCGGCCCAGCGCCTCGGCTACCCGGCGCGCGAGCTCGTCTCCGGCGCGGGACACGATGCCTGCGCGGTCGCGCGCATCATCCCGACCGCCATGATCTTCGTCCCCTGCAAGGACGGGCTCAGCCACAACGAAGCGGAGTCGATCCTGCCCGAGCACGCCGCCGCCGGCGCGCAGGTGCTGTTCGAGGCGGTGCTCGCCCGCGCCAACCGCATCCTCTGACACCGCAAGGAACCCGCGTCATGCTGCATGTGATCGCCACCGTCACGCTCGCCCCCGGACAGCGCGACGCCTGGCTCGCCGCCTTCAACCAGGTGCGCCCCGCCGTGCTGGCCGAGGACGGGTGCGAGGCCTATGAGGCGACCGCTGAGGAGCCGGGCGTGCTCGGCGCGCAGAGCCCGCTGCCGCCCGACACGGTGGTGATCGTCGAACGCTGGCGCGATGGCGCCGCCTTGCAGGCGCACAGCACCGCGCCGCACATGACGGCGTACCGCGCGGCTGTGAAGCCCTTCGTCAAGGGTGTCGCGATCCACGTGCTGCGTCCGCTCTGACCTTCCGTCTCCGCACGGGCTCCACAAAGAATCCAAACGCTAGGGGAGTGAATGATGCGCCCAATCACGGCCGCCCTGTCCGCCCTGCTGCTTGCCACCCCGGCCGCTGCGCAGGAGATCGCCGTTCGCGAGGTCGGCAGTTTCCACATCGGCGGCCGGATCGCGACTCTGGAGGGCCTGCCGACTCAGGAGATCACCTTCACCGCCGGCGCGCCGCCGTTCCGCTACAACCCGAACGGCCAGTTCCCGGTCGAGCAGATGTATGTCCAGTACGTGCGCCTCGCGAACCCGCGCGCGCGCTATCCGTTGCTGATGTGGCATGGCGGCGGGCTCACCGGCGTCACCTGGGAAACCACGCCCGACGGAAGGCCCGGCTGGCAGATGGCGTTCCTGCGCGCGGGCCACGATGTCTATGTCTCCGACGCGGTCGAACGCGGGCGGTCGGGCTGGGCACGCTTCCCGGAGATCTTCCCCGCCCCGCCGATCTTTCGCTCGCTCGCCGAGGGCTGGAACCTGTTCCGCGTCGGCCCCGCCGATGGCTGGGACGCCGATCCTGCGAAGCGCCGCGCCTACCCGACGACAGCGTTCCCGGTCGCCTCGTGGGATCAGTTCGGCAAGCAGTCCGTGCCACGTTGGGTGACCACCGACCCGGCGATCCAGGCCGCATACGACGAGCTCGTGCAGCGCATCTGCCCCTGTGTGATCCTGGTGCACAGCCAGGGCGGCAATTTCGGCTTCAACGCCGCGCTCGCCGCACCCGACAAGGTGCGAGCGCTGATCGCGATCGAGCCCTCCGGCGCGCCCGACCCGGCCCGCGCGGATGCGGCGACCCTCAAGGACATCCCGCACCTCGTCGTCTGGGGCGACTTCATCGAGGGCCATCCGCTCTGGCCCCGGCTGGTCGCGAATGTCGCGCGCTGGCAGCAGGCGATCACCGAGGTTGGCGGCCGCGCGGACACGCTCGACCTGCCGAAGGAGGGCATTGCCGGCAACAGCCACATGCTGATGATGGACCGCAACAGCGACGCGATCGCGGCGCGCATCCAGGCCTGGATGGAACAGCGTGGGCTGATGCGGTGAGCGCGCCCGCGACCCCGCTGTTCGATCCGGCCGCATTCCGCATCGGGCCGGGCATCGCGCATCTCTGCGCAGGCGGCGAGACGCCGTTCCTGCTCCGGCACGACGACGCGCTTCGGCGCTATGCGATCGACAAGAGCAACGGCGAGGCCGGCCGCCACGCCCAGGAGGCGGAGGTGGAGCGCGCCCGGGTGCTGGCGGCCGCGATGTGGGGCGTGGCGGTGGAGGACATCGGGTTCGTCTCCTCGGTCGCCGAGGGTGTGTCGATGCTGATCGAGAGCATCGACTGGCGGCCGGGCGACAACGCCGTGTTCGACGAGAACGAGTATCCCTCGGTGATCGCGCCGCTGCTCGTCGCAGGCGCGGCGCAGGTGCGGCTTGCGTCGCGCGAACGCCCGATGGCGACCCAGGTGGACAGCCGGACGCGGCTGATCGGCGTGAGCCATGTCTCATACCTGAACGCCGCGCGCGTGGACCTGAGGGCGCTCCGCATGCTTGCCGACCGGGTCGGTGCGATCCTGGTCGTCGACCACACCCAGGCCGCCGGGACCATGCCGATCGCGGCCGAACTTGCCGACTTCGCCTTCGCCGCGTCCTACAAGTGGCTGCTCGGCATGACCGGTGTCGCGATCGCGTACTGGAACCGCGCGCGCCGGCCCGCTTGGGCGCCGCGCACGGCCGGCTGGCACTCGCTCGGCGGCACCGAGCGGCCGCGCTGGGACAAGGTGCCGGGGCTGCGCGCGGACGCGATGCGGTTCTGCCGCGGCAACCCCGCACACGGACCCGTCTACGTGCTCGCCGAGGCGCTCGACCACCTGCGCGGCTTCGATCCAGCCGCGGTGCAGCACCACATCCATGGCTGCACGACCGCGCTGCTCGCGGGGCTGTCCCGTCTCGGCATTGTCAGCACCACACCCGCAGACCCCGCGCATCACGGCGCCTCCGTCTGCTTCGAGAGCCCGAACGCGGCCGCGCTCACGGCGCGGCTTGCCGAGCGCGGCGTGCTGGTGTGGAACGGCCGCGGCCGTGTGCGCATCAGCGTGCACGGCTACACCGCAGCCGATGACGTCGCCGCGGTCCTGGCAGGGCTCGCGCGGCTGCGTGATCTCGTCTGAACGAGCATCGAACCAGCCGAGGACATCAGTCCCTTCCCAGGGGGGACCCTGACCTTGGGCGCAGTGACGGCACTGGGGCCTGAACCACGGCGTCGCGGCGGCGACCTGAACCGGACGATCGTGGTCGCAATGCCACGAGCACGCCGATCATCCCTTCATGCGACGGCGCGCACCGACCGAACGACCGGCCGCGCCGGTCGGCGCCGGCGAGAGGATGCGCCCCGATCGCTCATCGTGCCTCGGAGCGCGCGCCCGCCATGGCTTCCTCGTGAGCGTGCAGGGCCTTCGTCATCCGCTCGACCACGACGTGCTCGCGCATCGCGGCATCCCCCTGTTCGGCGTTGCCGGACCGCAGCGCACCGAGCAGCTTGACATGGTTTTCGGCGACATCCTCGAGCCCGCCGTGGAACCGCCAGTTCATCGTCAGGAACAGCCGGAACTGCTGGCTGAGCCCCTGAAGCACCTGCTCAAGGAGCCTGTTGCCCGAAATCCGCCACAGGACCTGGTGGAAGGCGAGGTCGAGCTCGATCATTTCCATGTAGTCGTCGGCGGTCGCCGCGCGACGCATGGCCTCGATCACCGCGGAGAACTCAACCTCGTCGGCCGCCGTCATCCGCGGCATGGCGAGGCGCACCGCATACCCTTCGAGCACGAAGCGGACACCGTAGAGATCCTCGAGGTCACGCCGGGTCCACTGCCGGATGCGCCCTCCGCGGCCCGGCTCGCGGATGATCACGCCGCTCTGCGCGAGCTCGCTCAGCGCCTCGCGGATCGGCGAGCGGCTCACGCCGAGCTGGTCGGCGAGATCGGTCTCCACGAGACGATCGCCGGGGCGGAGGCGTCCCGCCAGCAGACCCTCGATGATCTTCGTCGAGACCTGGGTGGAGAGCATCGATCGCTCGATCCGCCGCCCGTCATCGACCGCGACCTGGCACGTCGCTTCCGACGGCCGTCCTCGCCGCCGCCGCTCGATCGTCTCGTCCTTCGTGCCCATGCCGGCCCAACCCTCGGAGATGCCCATCGTTCGCGGATGTCGGCGCCGGCGCCACCGGGCGCCCGGCGATGCGGATCGGGGGCGCGGCGCAAGGCTTCGACAACGGCTCCGCCAAATACTGGATACCGTCTGCGGTAAACAAGCCATCAGCCTCTCTCCGGTTCGCCGGCAGGGCGGTCGCGCCGCCGGCCTGACCGCCTGCGCTTGACGGGCCGCACCGCGACGGTAGTTTCTGCACATTGTCGACAGAGCACCGGAGCGCGTCGCACCATGACGGCGGATCAGACCAGCGGCCCTCCCCGCTGGCGGCGGATCGCCCGGCCGAAGGGGCGGGCGGTCTCGATCAGCGTCGATGGCGAGCCGGTCGCCGGCCATGAGGGCGAGTCCCTGGCCATGGCGCTCGCCGCCGCTGGCCTGCTGGCGCTGCGCCGGAGCCCCGGCTCGGCGACGCCGCGTTCGGTCTTCTGCCTGATGGGCGTGTGTCAGGAATGCGCGGTCACGCTGGACGGTGTCGTGGTGGCTTCATGCCAGGAGCCGGTTCGGGACGGCATGCGGGTGGACCTCGGGGCCCTCGCCCCCGCGCGGCACGCGCCCGGCCGTGACTGAACCGCCGCTGGCCGTCGATCTTGCAGTGATCGGCGGCGGCCCAGCCGGTGCCAGCGCCGCGATCGAGGCGCGTCGGCTCGGCCTGTCGGTCGCGCTGATTGACGAGAACGCAGCCGCCGGTGGGCAGATCTACCGCGCGCCGAGCTGGGGCGACGGCGAAAGGCCGGTCCACCCCGACCGCGCCGCCGGCGAGCGCCTGCGCGAGGACCTTGCGCGCTCCGCGGCCACCCTGCTGCTCGGCCACAAGGCCTGGCATGTCGCGCCGGGCGGGCGGATCAGCACCGTCGGCGCGGCCGGTGCGCGCGCGATCGAGGCCGCAGCCCTGGTTCTGGCGACCGGAACCTCGGAGCGGGTGATGCCGGTGCCGGGCATCACCCTGCCTGGCGTGATCGGGCTTGCCGCGGCGACCATCGCGCTCAAGGCGCATGCGGTCGTCCCGCCCAGCCCGACCGTGGTCGCAGGCGTCGGGCCGCTGCTCTATGCCGTTGCGGCGGGCCTGCTGAAGTCCGGCGGGCGGGTCGCGGCCGTGGTCGACCTGGCCCGGCCGGGCGACTGGGCGCGCTCGCTGCCGGCGCTCGCGAGCCGGCCCGACCTGTTGCGCCAGGGGGCGGGCTGGGTCGCCGCGCTCTGGCGCGCCGGCGTGACGCTTCGCTTCGGCTGCGCGGTCACCGCGATCCACGGCGACTGCGGCGTGACCGAGGTCGAGATCCGGCCGGTCGACCAGGCCTGGGCGCCGCGCTCCGACGCGGCGGCCGCGACCTTCGCGGCGGCCAGCGTGGCGATCGGCCACGGCCTCGTGCCGGCGACGGAGGCCGCCCGGCTGCTCGGCGTGCCGCATCACTACCGTGCCGGGCGTGGCGGCTGGGTGCCGCGCGTGGCCGCCGACCGCTCGACCGAGATCAGCGGCGTCTATATCGCCGGCGATTGCGCAGGCATCTCGGGCGCCGCCGCGGCAACACTGGCCGGGCGTCTCGCCGCCCTGTCCGCGGCACGGGACCTTGGCCACCTCTCCGCGGCGCGGTGGGACGCCGACTCCGCGCCGATCCGTGCCGCGCTCAGCCGCGCGGAGCGGTTCGGCTGGGCGATCAGCCGGCTGATGACGCTCCGTCCGGGCCTCGTCGACGCCATCACCCCCGAGACGGTCGTATGCCGGTGCGAGGACGTCACGCGTGCCCGGATCGAAGACGCCGCCCGGCGCGGCGCGGTCCACGTCAACCAGGTCAAGTCCACCACCCGCTGCGGCATGGGCCCGTGCCAGGGACGGATGTGCGGCGAGGCGGCCGCGGAGCTGGTGGCCCTCGCCGCGCGCGTGCCGCGCGAGGCTGCCGGGATCTGGACCGCGCGGACCCCGCTCCGGACCATGTCGCTCGCCTCGCTGCTCGGCGACTACACCTATGACGACATCCCCCGGCCGCCGCCCCTGCCGGGCTGATCACGGAAGGACCTCGCGATGAAGCCGCTCACGCTCCAGGGTGTCATCCCCGCGCTCACCACCCCATTCCGCGCCGACCAGTCGCTCGACCTCGAGGCGATGGGCCGGCTGATCGACCTCGTCATCGGCGACGGCGTGGACGGCATCCTGGTGAACGGCTGCACCGGCGAGAGCTGGGCGATCGCCGATGCGGAGCGCGAGCGGCTGTTCCGCGCCGCGGTCGAGGCGGCCGCCGGCCGCGTGCCGGTGGTCGCGGGGTGCAGCGCGATCGCCGCGCCGGAGGTCGTGCACAAGGTCGCCCAGGCCGCGCGCGCGGGCTGCGACTGCGTGATGATCTCGCCGCCCTGGTACGTGATGATCGGCCAGGAGGAAATCCACGACCATTACCGGACGATCCTGGACCGGATCGACCTGCCGGTGATGCTCTACAACATCCCGCGCCGGACCGGCGTCCAGCTCGGCGTCGAGGTGATCGATCGGCTGGCCGACGATCCGCGCGTCGTCGCGGTCAAGGAGAGCTCCAAGGACTGGGGCATCCTGTCCTCGGTGATCCGCCGCGTGCGCGACCGCATCAGCGTGCTCGCGGGCTATGCGAGCTATTTCGGCCTCGCGGCGATCGCCGAGGGCGCGGTCGGCTACGTCGACAGCGCGACCCCGGTGTTCGGTGCGCGCTCGCCGCGGTTCTACCGTGCCGCGCGCGACGGCGAGCTCGAGACGGCGCGCGCGATCCAGAGCGACATGGCGCGGATGCTCGCCGACTTCTTCGGCCTGGGCACCTTCCCCGCGAGCGTGAAGGCGGCGCTCGACATCCTCGGACGGCCAGGCGGGCGGACGCGCGATCCGATCCGTCCGCTCACGCCGGCCGAGATCGCCACGCTGCGCGCGGCGATGGCCCGCGCCGGGCTGATCGCGCCCGAGCCGCGCCGCGAAGCGGTGCTCGCCGGCGGCTGAGATGACCGCCCCTGCCTTCGACACCGCGGTGGTCGGCGGTGGGGTGATGGGCTGCACGGTCGCGTTCCGGCTGGCCGAGGCGGGACAGCGCGTCGCCGTGTTCGACCGTGGCGGCCTCTGCATGCAGGCCTCGGGCGTGAACGCGGGCACGCTGTCGATCGCGATCAAGCGCGCGGCGCTGGTGCCTTACGCGATGAAGGGTTGGGAGCTCTGGCGCACGACCCGCGCCTGGCTCGGGGTCGATGTCGGGTTCGCCCAGGTCGGTGGCGTGACCCTCGCCTTCACCCCCGAGGAGGCCGCGATGCTCACCGAGCGCATGGCCGCCCGCGCCGAGGCCGGCGCACCGGTCGAGAT
>NZ_JBHYDW010000065.1:0-23319 GCF_051860475.1 Elioraea sp.
GCCGCCCTCCGCGCGCACGAATTCGGCGACCCGGTCGAGCAGCCTCCGCCCGAGTCCGGCGCCCTGGGCGGTCGGATGGACGACGATCCAGTAGAGGTCCCAGGCACTCTCGGTGCACGGAGTAGGACCGTAGCAGGCATAGCCGAGCAGGAGCCCGTGCGGCTGCTCGGCAAGGACGAAGCGGTAGGACGAGGCCGCGCCATGCGTCAGCCGGTCCTCGGCAAGCTCGCGCCCGACCGCGACCTCGGCCGCGGTGAAGAAGCCCGTGGAGGCGCAAAGGGACGCGATGCGCTCGGGGTCACCCGCGACCAGTGTGGTGCGGAGCGGCACCTGTGCGGGAGCGCGCGGCGGGCGTGGCGCGATCGGCGCGGGCGCCGGTGCGGCGCGGCCTGCGCCGGGCATCGCCGCCGCAACGATCCGCCCGACCAGCGCGTCGAACGCGAGCCCCGCGCGCTCGGCTGTGGCGGCGATCCCCATGCCCGGCGTCAGGCACGGGTTCGCGTTCACCTCCAGCACCCAGGACGCGCCCGACCGGTCCACGCGCAGATCGACCCGCGCATAGCCGGCGAGCCCGCAGACCTGCCAGGCGCGCCGCACCAGCGCCTCCATCCGCGCGACCAGCGGCGCGTCATCGTCACGCAGGTCGAACGAGCGCGTGGCGTAGGGGTAGATCGGATCGGCCGGGTCCCACTTGCTCGCCCAGTCGACGATCCGGGGGCGGTGCTCGGGCCAGCGCGGGTCGAACACCTGCTCGGCGGCCGGCAGGACGATGCAGCCGCCGGCGCCGTCGTCGAGCGCGGAGAGGTTGAACTCCCGGCCGTCGATGAATGCCTCGGCGAACCAGCGCCCGCCATGCGCGGCCGCGCGCGCCGCCATCAGTGCGCGCGCCGCGTCGGCATCGGGCACGACGCTGTCCGGCCCGATCGCGAAGGAGGCGTGCTCGGTCGCGTGCTTGACGATCAGCGGCCCCGGAACGTCCGGCGTGCCGGCATCGATCCAGTCAGGCGTCGGGATCCCGGCCGCACGCAGTACGCGCTTGGTGGCGATCTTGTCGGCGGTGAGCGCCAGCGCGGCCGCCGGGTTGCCGGTGAAGCGCAGCCCGAGCGTTTCGAGCAGCGCCGCCGCGGCCGGCGCCATCACCCCCGCGGCCCGCCCGACCTGGAGGCTCTCCACGAGGTTGACGACCAGATCGGGAGGGTCCTCGGCCAGCGCACGCGCGACCGCGGCAAGGTCGAGCCCCGCCGCGACCCGGCGCGTGCGCCACCCCGCCTCGACCAGTGCGGCCTCGACCGCGCCGACCTGTTCCAGCACGTCCTGTTCGTCCGGCGGTGCGTCCGGCGGCACCGCCTGGTGCAGGATCACGCCGCCGCGCGCGTCCGCTGCTGGAGCCCGCTGCGCGACAGGGCAGAGTCGAGGATCCGATCCATCAGCCATGCGAAGTCGTATCCCGCGAGTCGCGCCAGGATGGGAAGGTCCGAATGCGCCGGGTTGAGCCCGGCGAGCGGATTGACCTCGAGGAACTGCGGCGCGCCGGCGCCGTCGCAGCGAAGATCGACGCGCCCGCCGTCGCGGCAGCCGAGCACGCGCCAAGCCGCGAGCGCGACCTGCTCGGCGGTCAGCGCGGTCGCGTCCGTCGCGATCGCATAGTCCACGCGGCCGTGCCAGTCCTCCTTGGTTTCGAGCCCATAGACCCCGCCATGCGCGGCCTCGTTCAACCGCACCTCCATCGCCGCGATCGCGCGCGCCTCCGCGCCGGTGCCGACGATGCCGACGGTGAACTCACGGCCCGGCAGGAAGGTCTCGACCAGCACGGGCTGGCGGAAGCGGGCGAGCAGGTCGCGGCAGGTGCGCGCGAGTGCCGCGCGGTCCCGGCAGCGGCTCGTCCGCTCCACGCCCTTGCCGGTGCCCTCGGCGATCGGCTTGGCGAACACGGGGAACGGCAGGTCGATCGTGGCGACGTCCCGCGGGTGCTGGACCACGGCGAAGGGCGCGGTCGGCACGCCGGCATCGCGCACTACCCGCTTGGCGTGACCCTTGTGCAGCGCGAGCGCAAGCACCAGGCTGTCGGAGAACACGCACGGCATGCCGTAGGCTTCGCAGAGCGCCGGCACCAGCGCCTCGCGGCCGAACCCACGCAGCCCCTCGCAGATGTTGAAGACGAGATCCCAGTGCTCGCCGGCGGCGAGGCGGGCGACCAGCGCGCGGTGATGGCCGATCCGGTCCACCGCAAGGCCGCGCGCGGTGAGATGGCCGGCGATCGCGTCGATCGTGCCGATGCTGTCGAACTCGGCCGTTGCCTCCTCGTCAAGCCCTTCGGCGAGCCAAGCGTCGCGAAGGTCGTAGGTGAAGCCGACGCGGAGCCGCCGCCCGATCCCGCCGTCAGGCATGGTCGCCCCCCTTCGCCGCGAGCGCGACATCAGCCGTGACGGGACGATCCGCCCCGAGCGATCCAACGGGATCCGTATAGCGATAGACGCCGCGCTCGAAGTTGCGCAGCAGCAGATCGTCGCCGTGGCGGCCGACCACGTAGTCCGGGATCAGCGGTATCTTGCCGCCGCCGCCCGGCGCATCGACCACGAAATGTGGCACCGCGTAGCCGGTGGTGTGGCCGCGCAGCCCCTCGATGATCTCGACCCCCTTCTCGACAGGCGTGCGGAAATGCGCAGAGCCCGATATCGGATCGCATTGGTAAAGATAATAGGGCCGCACGCGCAGCTTCAGGAGACCGTGCATCAGCGTGCGCATCGTGCCGATGTCGTCGTTCACGCCCTTCAGAAGCACGGTCTGGCTGCCGAGCGGGATGCCGGCATCGGCGAGCCGCGCGGTCGCCTCCGCCACCTCGGGCGTGAGCTCGTCGGGGTGCGTCAGGTGGATCGACATCCAGAGCGGGTGGTAGCGGCGCAGCATGCGGGTGAGGTCGCGCGTGACCCGCTGCGGCAGCACCACGGGCACCTTGGTGCCAATGCGCAGGAACTCGACATGCGGGATCGCGCGCAGCCGTGACAGCAGCCACTCCAGCTTCTCGGTTGCGATCGTCAGCGGATCGCCGCCCGACAGCAGCACGTCGCGGATCTCCGGGTGCGCGGCGATGTAGTCGATCGCGCGCTGCCACTGCGTCGTCGAGAACGTGTACTCACCGCCACCGCCGACCATGCGGCTGCGCGTGCAGTAGCGGCAATAGGTGCTGCAGAAGCCGGTGGCAAGGAACAGCACGCGGTCGGGGTAGCGGTGCACCAGGCCGGGCACGGCGGCGTCATGATCCTCGCCGAGCGGATCGTCGGCCTCGCCCGGCATGCGCAGGTACTCGCCGTTCACCGGGATGTGGGTGCGCCGCAACCCCTGCGTCGCATCGCGCTCGTCGAGCAGGCTCGCGTAGTAGGGCGTGATGCCGACCGGCAGCGGTCCGGTGTGGCGAGCGACCGCGCCCTGTTCGTCCTCGGAGAGGCGGATGACGCGCGCGAGCCCGCGCAGGTCGCGGATGCGGTGCTGCAGTTGCCAGCGCCAGTCGTTCCATTCCGCGGCCGTCGCGCCCGGCCAGAACCGGCGGCGGAACGCGCGCGACCGCGCGGATTGCGGGAACGCCGCACCGCGCTCACGCTCCTTCACCGTCGCGGCGAACACTGGCCTGTCGAGGGCGCCCGCGCTGGCCGGCACGGACGCCACGGCGGATGGAGGTTCGGCTTCGGGGGTCTCGAGATCGCGGTCCATGCTGGCTGGTTTCCTTCGGCACCCGCCTGTCGTCGGTCCGGCAGACCCCCTGGCCGGAGTGCCGCGCGATGCGGCGTCGTGGCGCGGGCGCGTCGCCACCGGATTCGCTCCATAGTCGAAAGCCGCGCGAGTCGCCAGTATTTGTGCGAGGCGCCCGCGGCACCGTGACAGCGGCGAAAAACCCATGAGCTCCAAGGGGTTGGAGGCGCGCGCGCGCGCTGCGGCCGATCCAAGCAGAAGAAGAGACCAGATCGGATACTAGCCAAGGCTCCAACAACAAAGTGAACAAACGCTTGATTATTGAAGAGTGCCCACTCTGCCCAGGTGTACCCGCTGGCACCTGCGGGACGGCACTCGGTTCACGAGAACTTCGCAGGGCCGGCACGCTGCACTCATCGTCGGGGCGAAGCGACTACGCGATGCCCGCGAGGCGCAGATCGTTGCCGCTGCGTGATGCAGCCCGGGCAGGGCTCCCAGGCATCCGGTTCAGGCCTTGACGCACCCGCCGGTCAGCAGCGATCGGCAGCGCCGCAATCGCCATGCGCTGGTAGGATGTGGCCGGGCGAAGGGCGCCCAAGCAGGCGCGGACAGGGCATCAGCAGCCCGGTCCCCGATCAGAGGAGGAACGCGGGCCATGACTTTCTCACGTCGCACCATGGTCGGTCTGGGTGCGGGTCTCGTGGCGGCTGCCCTGGGGCCGGCGCTGCGGGTTGCGCGCGCCCAGCCGGCAGGTCCGTTCACACTGCCGCCGCTGCCCTACGCGCCGGACGCGAACGAGGCCGCGATCGACGCGCGCACCATGGAGATCCACCACCGCTTCCACCACGGCGGGCAGGTGAACAACCTCAACGCCGCCCTCGCCGGCCACGGCCAGCTCGCGGCGATGCCGCTCGACCAGATCCTGATGCGGCTGGCCGAGATGCCGGAGACCATCCGCACCGCGCTGCGCAACAATGGCGGGGGCCATGCCAACCACACGATGTTCTGGGTGATCATGGGCGGGCGGGGCGGCGAACCGTCCGGCGAGCTCGCCGCCGCCATTACCCGCGACTTCGGCGGGTTCAGCCAGTTCCGTGAGCGGTTCGATCGCGCCTCGATGGGCGTGTTCGGCTCGGGTTGGGCGTTCGTGACCGTGAACCGCCACGGCGGGCTCGCGGTGGTGCAGCGGCCGAACCAGGACAATCCGCTGATGGATGGCGAGCGCGTGCTGATGGGCAACGATCTGTGGGAGCACGCCTACTATCTCCGCTACCAGAACCGGCGTGCGGAGTACGTTCGGAACTGGTGGAACGTGCTCGACTGGTCGAAGATCGGCGCGCGCTATGCCGCCGCGAAGGCCGGCACGCTGACGATCTGACGACACGCGGGAGGTCCGTACCGACCCCCCCGCCGGTCACTCGGCGCCGGCGACCGGCTTCGGCTGATCGCCCTCGCCTGGTGCTGGCTGGGAGGAGCCGTTCGCGCCGTCGCCATGGCCGTTCATCGCCTGCTCGACCGCGGCCTCGACATCCGACTCGCCCTCGTAGCCGTTCGGGCCGCGCCGCGGCTGCTGCAACGGCGGGTTCTGCTGGCCCTGCACCTGCTGCATCGCGTTGAGGATGCGGAAATAGTGCTCGGCGTGCTGGAAGTAGCTCTCCGCCATCACGCGGTCCCCGCCCGAGGTCGCGTCGCGCCCGAGCTGGAGATATTTCTCGAACAGCTGCTGGGCCGTGCCGCGCAGCCGGACATCGGGGCCGTTCGAATCGAACACGTGGTTGCGGTTCATCGGCTGGTGACGGTGCTGGTGACGGGGCCCCTGATGATGGCCGCGGCCGCGCATGCGCTTAAGGTTCATGTCGTTTCACGTCTGCCGTTGTTGTCGCAGCGTCCCCGCCCGGGCGTCCCGGGCACCCCAAGGCCATCCTGGATGACCCGCCCATGAGGCCGGCGCCCCTTCGGGCGATCCGGCGACGCATCCATGCACCTGGGCTCCACTGCACCCTAGTCCGCGATCCCGGGCTCGCCAACCGTTTTTTCCGCAGCGCGGAGAGCGATCGCGCGCGGGATTCCGCCCAAATCCTGCCGCAATTCGACGATCGCCAAACCTGCCTTCTCGGCGAGCATGCTGACGTCGGCGGCTTGGCCGGTGCCCAGCTCGAGCACCGCGACCCCGGCCGGAGCGAGAATGCGGGGCAGATCCGCAAGAATGGCACGGCAGGCGTCGAGCCCATCCGCCCCGCCGTCGAGCGCGGCGCGCGGATCATAGTCGCGCACCTCCGGCTCCAGCACGGCGATGTCCGCGGTACGGATATACGGCGGATTGGCCAGCACCAGGTCGAACCGGGCATCGAGCGCGGCAGCCCAGTCGGCGCAGAGGAACAGCGCGCGGTCGGCGAGACCCGTCCGCACGGCATTGGACCGTGCGACCGAGAGCGCGGCGGGCGAACGGTCCACTCCGACGCCGATCGCGGCGGAAAACTCGCTCAATCCGGCGAGCAGCAGCGCGCCCGAGCCGGTGCCGAGATCGAGCACGCGATGCACCGCGGCGCGATCTGGCAGGGCCGCGAGCGCGGCCTCGACCAATGTCTCGGTCTCGGGGCGGGGGATCAGCACGTCCGGCGTGACGTCCAGGTCGAGCGACCAGAAGCCGCGCGTGCCGGTCAGATGCGCGGCCGGAACGTGCGCCGCCCGGCGCGCGACGATCGCGCGGTATCGTTCCGCCGGCACTGCGTCGACCTGCTCGCGCGCCTCCGTCGTGAGCAGGCCCGGCACGCGGCCGAGCACGTGGCCGAGCAGGAGCCGCGCCTCGCGCCGCGGCTGCTCGATACCCGCCGCGCGCAGCACCGTTCCCGCCTCGCAGAGCAGGGACCCGATCGTGTCGCTCACGCTCCTTCGGCCATCAATGCCGCCTGGTCCTCGGCCGTCAGCGCATCGATCAGCTCGTCGAGCTCGCCGGCGAGGATGCGGTCGATCTTGTGCAGGGTCAGCCCGATGCGGTGATCGGTCACGCGGCCCTGCGGCACGTTGTAGGTGCGGATGCGCTCGGACCGGTCACCGGTGCCCACTTGGCTGCGGCGAAGATCGGAGCGGGCCGAGGCCTTTGCCTCGCGCTCGCGCTCGTAGAGCTTGGCGCGCAGGATCTTCATCGCCCGCGCGCGGTTCTTGTGCTGGCTCTTCTCGTCCTGGCAGGCGACGACGATGCCGGTCGGCAGATGGGTGATGCGCACCGCGCTCTCGGTCTTGTTCACGTGCTGGCCGCCGGCACCGGAGGCGCGGAACACGTCGATGCGGAGATCGGCCTCGTTGACTTGGACATCGACCTCCTCGGCCTCAGGCAGCACCGCGACGGTGGCGGTGGAGGTGTGGATGCGGCCCTGGCTCTCGGTCACCGGCACGCGCTGCACGCGATGCACGCCGCTCTCGTATTTCAGCCGCGCGAACACGTCGGTGCCGGCGATCTCGGCCACCGCCTCGCGATAGCCGCCGAGGTCGTTCTCCGAGACGTCGAGCACCTCGAAGCGCCAGCCGCGGCTCTCGGCGTAGCGTCGGTACATGGCGAAGAGGTCGGCGGCGAACAAGGCGGCCTCGTCGCCGCCGGTGCCGGCGCGCACCTCGAGGATGGCGTTGCGACGATCGGCCTCGTCCTTCGGCAGCAGGGCGATGCGTACGGCGTGGTCGAGGGCCGCGACCCGCGCCGCGAGCGCCTCGGCCTCCGCCTCCGCCATGGTGCGCAGTTCGGGATCGGCGCCCTCGTCCGCCGCCATCGCGCGCGCCTCGGCGAGTTCGCGCTCGGCGCGGCGCAGCGCGGCCACCTGGTCGGCCACGGTCTCGATCTCGGCGAGTTCGCGCGAAGCCGCGACATAGGTCGCGCCGTCGAGGTCCCCCGCGAGCTTCGCGCGCAGCTCCTCGGCGCGCGAGCGCACGCGGTCGAGCCGGAGGGCGAAGCTCCCGCTCATCGGCTGAGGCGCGCGGGAAGCTCGGCGAGCGGCACCGCGTGCTGCTCGCCGGTCGCGAGGTTCTTCACCTGCGCTGCGCCGGCGGCGAGTTCGCTCTCGCCGAGGATCACGGCGGCGCGCGCACCGATCCGATTGGCGCGTTCCATGCGGCGCTTGAGGTTGCCGCGGAACGCCATCTCGGCGCGGATGCCGGACGCGCGCAGACTGGAGAGCACGGCGATCGCCGCGGTCTCGGCGGTCTCGCCAACGGGAATGACGGCGATGGGCCGTTCCGGCGGGGGAACATCGCCGGCGAGCATGGCGAGGCGCTCGATCCCGGCGGCCCAGCCCACCGCCGGCGTGGGCGGACCGCCCATCTCCTCGACCAGGCCGTCGTAGCGCCCACCCGCCATCACCGTGCCCTGGGCGCCGAGCCGGTCGGTGACGAACTCGAACGCGGTATGGCTGTAGTAGTCGAGGCCGCGCACGATGCGCGGATTGACCCGGAACGTCACGCCGAAGGTGGCGAGGTGGCGCTGCACCGCCTCCCAGTGCGCGCGCGCGGTGTCGGTGAGGTAAGGGAAGATGTCGGGCGCGTCAGCCACGATCGCGCGGTCGGCTTCGTCCTTGCTGTCGAGCACGCGCAGCGGGTTGCGATGCAGGCGCGCGCGGCTGTCCTCGGAGAGCCGCCCCTCGTGCGCCGAGAGGAAGGCGATCAGCGCCGAACGGTAGACGGCGCGGCTCTGGCGGTCGCCGAGCGTGTTGATCTCGAGCGCGGTGCCCGCGGCCACGCCCAGGGCGTCCAGGATCGCCTGGCCGCAGGCGATCACCTCGGCGTCGGCGAGCGGTTCGCCCGCGCCCACGGTCTCGATGCCGATCTGGTGGAACTGGCGGTAGCGGCCCTTCTGCGGCCGTTCGTACCGGAACATCGGGCCGGCGTAGAACACCTTCTGCGGCAGCGACTGCGTCAGGCCATTGGAGACGAGCGCCCGGCACACCCCCGCGGTGTTCTCGGGGCGCAGCGTGATGCTTTCCCCACCACGGTCCTCGAAGCTGTACATCTCCTTGGTGACAACGTCGGAGGTATCGCCGAGCGAGCGGGTGAAGACGCGGGTGTCCTCGATCACCGGGGTCTGCCACTCCTCGAAGCCCCAGGTTTCGGCGATCCGGCGCGCGGTCTCGGCCACGTGGCGGTGGCGGCGCATCTCCTCGCCGATCAGGTCACGGGTGCCGCGGATGGGCTGCAGGGCGCTCATGCGCCCGGATGGGGCGAGGTCAAACCCCGTGTCAAGAGATGCCGGTCCGCGGACGGCCCCTCGCCTGCACTGCGTGCCCTTGCGGCTGCCCCGCCGCAGTGGCTTGCTCGGGCGACGGATCATCGCGCGGGGGCGCTTGCCCGGCAGAGCGGCGGAACGGAACGGCGATGCGACTGCTGCTGATCAACGGCAACACCGACGCGGCGCTCACTGCGCGGATGGTAGCGTTCGCGCGCGCGGCGGCCGGCGCGGCGGCCATCGAGGGCGCGACCGCACGGTTCGGGGCGCGCTACATCTCGACGCGCAGCGCCGCCGCGATCGCCGGCCATGCTGTGCTCGACGCGCTCGCCCATGCACTCGCCGCCGGCCCCGCCCCCGACGCCGTGATGCTCGCCTGTTTCGGCGACCCAGGCATCGCGGCGCTGCGCGAGCTCTCGCCGGTGCCCGTGATCGGCATGGCGGAGGCGTCGATCCTGACGGCGGCGACGCTCGGCGGTCGGATCGCGCTGCTCACGGGCGGTGCGCGCTGGGTGCCGATGCTGGGCGAGTACGCCGCCGCGATCGGCTTCGGGGGGCGTGTCGCGGTGCGGGGGATCGCGCTGACGGGCGACGCCGTCGCCGAAGACCCCGATGCCGCGCTGCCGGCGCTCGCGGCCGAAGCGCGCGCGGCCGTCGATCGGGACGGCGCGGAGGTGGTGGTGCTCGGCGGGGCGGGGCTCGCGGGACTCGCGGGCAGGATCGCGGCCGACGTGCCGGTGCCAGTGCTCGACAGTCTCGACTGCACGGTGCGGGTGGCGGTCGCGCTTGCCCGCGCAGCCGCGCCGAAGCCGACGGTTGGCAGCTACGCCGCGCCGCCGCCCGTGCCCGTGGCTGGGCTGTCGGGCCCCCTCGCCGGGTTGTTGCTCGCGCCGGCGATGACATCCGCCGGCGCCTGACAGACGCGCGCGGTGAGGTCGTAGCGGCCCTCGAGGTCGTCGCGCACCTGGCTCGGGTCGCGCGGCACGCCGAGCAGATAGGTCGCGCGCGCGATCAGGTGCGAGGCGATCGGCGTGGTGAACAGCAGGAACGCCACACCGGCGAGCGCGCGCACGACCGCGTCGAACTCGCCGAGTCCGATCGCCACCGCGAAGAACAGCAGCGAGCCGCCGAGCGTGCCCGCCTTCGACGAGGCGTGCATGCGCATCAGCGAGTCCGGCAGACGCCAGATGCCGATCGCGGCGATCAGCGCGAAGCCCGAGCCCGCGAGCACCAGCACGGCCAGGATGAGCTGGGCCAGCGGCTCAATCATCGGCGTGGTCCAGCGGCGGGGGGTCGGTTTGGCGCGCGCGGCGGAACGCGACCCACTCGACGTAGCGCGCGAAGGCCACGGTCGAGAGGAACGAGATCAGCGCCATCACAAGGGCGAGATCGACATAGGTCGAGGAACCCGAGGCAAGCGCGAGCAGCAGGGCAGCGCAGATCGCGGTCAGCGCCAGCATGTCGAGGGCAACGATGCGGTCGGGCAGATGCGGGCCGACTACGAGGCGGGCGAGCCCGACCGCGAACGCGATCGCGAGCATCGCCCAGCCGATCCAGATCGAGATCGCGAGCACCGTGCTCATCGCAGGAACTCCAGCAGGCGGCGCTCGAAGTTGTTCTTGATGTCGTGCAGCACGGCGTCGGGGTCGTCGAAGAACATCGCGTGCACGTAGAGGGTGGAGCGGTCCTCCGACACGTCGAGCGACAGCGTGCCTGGCGTCAGCGTGATCAGATTGGCGAGCGCGGCGATCTCGACGTCGCGCTCGGCCTTGAGCGGCACGGCAATCACGCCCGGGCGCGCCGTGATGCGCAGGCTCAGCACCTGGCGCGCGATAAGGATCGAGGATTGCAACAGCGCATTGGCGTAGAAGCTGAAGAAGCTGATGAAGGCGAGTGTCTTGCGGAAATACTGCGGCTCGGTGTCGCCCCAGACGCGGCGCGTGAGGTAGAGCACCACGAAGCCGGCGACGAAGCCGGTGAAGAGCGTCCATGGCGCGAAGCTGCCGAAGCTGCCGCACCAGGCGAGCATCAGCATCAGGTTGATCGCAAACATCCCCGCCGGGCGCTTCACGGCAGTCTCCCCAGCACGGCGGCGGCGTAGGCCGCCGGATCGAGCAGCTCGGCGGCGGCGCGCTCGGCGACCACCCAGAAGGGCTGGGCGAACAGGCCGATCACGATGGTGCAGGCGGCGAGCGCGACGATCGGTGCGAGCATCGCCACCGGCGCGGCCGCGAGCGGGGCGGCCGCGTCGTCGCCCTGCGGGTGCGGCTTCCAGAATGCCTCGCCCCAGATCTTGGTCATCGAGTAGATCGTCAGCAGCCCGGTGACGAGCGCGGCCGCGGCGATCCACCACTCGCGGTCCTCGAGTGCGGCGCGCACCAGGATCAGCTTGGCCCAGAACCCCGAGAGCGGGGGGAAGCCGGCGAGGCTGAAGGCCGGGATGAAGAACAACACGCCGAGCAGCGGGGCGGCGCGGTAGAGCCCGCCGATCTTTTTCAGCTCCATCGACCCGGTCAGCCGTGCGGCCACGCCGGCGATCAGGAACAGGTTCGCCTTCACCACGATGTGGTGCACCAGGTAGAACACCGAGCCGACGATCGCGAGCGGCGTGTAGAGCGCGAGCCCCATCACCATGTAGCCGATCTGGCTGATGATGTGCCACGAGAGGATGCGCCGCATCTCGCTCTGCGCCGCCGCCCCGAGCACACCCGTGATCATGGTCAGGCCCGACACCCAGAGCAGGATCTGGTGCGTCCAGCCGACATCGTGGGTGAACAGCAGGGTGAAGGCGCGGATCAGCGCATAGACGCCGACCTTGGTGAGCAGTCCCGCGAACACCGCCGAGACCGAGACGAGGGGCGTGTGGTAGGCGGCGGGCAGCCAGAAGAACAGCGGGAACACGGCGGCCTTCATGCCGAACGCCGCCATCAGCAGCATCGCCGCCGCGGTCAGCACGCCGGTGTTGCCGACGTTCGGGATCGTGCGCGAAAGATCGGCGTAGTTGAGCGTGCCGGTCATGCCGTAGAGCAGCCCGACTGCGAGCAGGAACAGCAGCGTGGCGACCAGGTTGAGCGAGACGTACTTCACCGCGCCGTCGGTCTGCGCCTTGGTGCCGCCGATCGTCATCAGCCCGAACGAGGCGATCAGCATCACCTCGAACCAGACATAGAGGTTGAACAGGTCGCCGGTGATGAAGGCGCCGCACACGCCGAGCAGCAGCACGTGGCTGAGCGGGTGGAACCAGGCGCGGCGGTGCCTCTCCTCGATCTCGGGGATCGCGAAGGTGAGGCAGGCCGCGCCGGTGATCGCGGCGATCAACGTCATCACCGCGCCGAAGGTGTCGACCGCGAGGGTGATGCCGAACGGCGCGTCCCAGTTGCTCGACTGCACGACGATCATGCCGCCGCGCCAGACCGCGTCCATCAGCGCGACCGCGGCGGCGAGCAGGGCGACAACGCCAATCAGCGAGAGCGCACGCTGGGTGCGCGGCATCGCGTGCGCGAGCGTGGTCAGCGCCGCGGTCGCCATCGCGACGATCAGCGGGACTACGGCGTACCAGCCGCTCACGGCTTGGCCTCCTCGGGCGGCTCGGCCTCGCGCATCTCATCGGTGCGGATGGTGCCGAGCCGGACATAGGCCTGCCAGGCGAGCACGAGGGCGAAGGCGAGCAGGCCGAAGCCGATCACGATCGCGGTGAGCACCAGCGCCTGCGGCAGCGGATTGGCGAAGGCGCCCTCGATCGCCTCGGCGTCGAGCGGAACGATCGGCGGCACGTCGCGCGTGAGGCGTCCCGCCGTGAAGATCAGCAGGTTCACCGCGTTGCCGAGCACGGCGAAGCCGAGCAGCAGTCGGATTAGGTTGCGCGACAGCATCAGCCAGGTCGCGACCCCGGTGAGCAGGCCGATCAGGAGCGCGAGCGGCACCTCCATCTCAGGGCCCTTCGGCGGAGTCGGTCTCGGGGTCCTCCTCGAGCGCGAGCAGGATCGCGGAGACGCCGCCGATCACGACCAGGAACACGCCGATGTCGAACAGCAGCGGCGTGGAGAGCGGCAGGATCGCACCGTCGCCGAGATCGAGCTTCAGCCAGAGCCCGGTGAAGAACGGCAGCGCGACCAGTCCGGCCGGCAGGGTCGCGAGCACGGCCGCCACCAGCCCGACGCCGGCAAGCACCGCCGGCGGCAGCACCAGCGTGCGCCGCGCCGCCTCCGGCCCGAAGGCGATGCCCTGCAGCGCGATCGCCGAGGTCGCAACGAGGCCGCCGATGAAGCCCCCGCCCGGCAGGTTGTGCCCGCGCCAGAGCAGGAACAGCGACAGCATCAGCATCATCGGCGCGAGCACGCGCGTGGCGGCACGCAGGATCAGGCTGCTCATCGCCGTGCCCTCGCGCCGATGCCGATCGCGGCGAGCGCCGAAAGGGCCGCCGCGAACACGACGATGATCTCGCCGAGCGTGTCGAGCGCGCGGAAATCGACCAAAATCACGTTGACGATGTTGTGGCCGAACGCCTCCGGCACCGCGGTCGCGCCGAACCATTCGGAGAGGCGGGGATCGAATGGCTCGGCCAGGACGCCGAGCAGCAGCAGCGTCACGACTGCACCGGTGCCGACCGAGATCGAGCCGTAGAGCCAGCGCGGCCGGTCGCTCCGCGACGACAGCCGGAACCCGGGCAGGCGGATCAGCACCAGCGCCAGGATCACCACCACCAGTGTCTCGACCATGAACTGGGTAATCGCGAGATCGGGGGCGCCGAACAGCATGAAGATCATCGCGACGCCGAGGCCCAGCACGCCGAGCGCCGTCACCGCGAGCAGACGCGTGGTGGCGAAGGCGGCGACCAGTCCGGCGGCGGCGGTGACCGCGAACACCGCCCACTCGATCAGCCGCCCGCCGTCGAAGGCGAGGCTGAGCCGCACGTCACCCCGCGCGAGGCTGGCCGCCACCGCGAGCGTCACCACGGCGAACGAGGCGGCCATGTACCGGTGCAGCAGGCCAGGCTGCCAGATCCGCGTCTGCCACGTCGCGAGCGCAGCGAGCCCGGCCATCGCATGGTCGTAGCCGCGATCGGGGCCGCGATCGAGCGTGGGATTCAGCACCGCGCGCCACGCTTCGGCGAAGCGTCGCCAGAGCAGAAACAGCACCGCGCCGGCCGCGAAGGTCGCGATGGTGAGCAGGAACTTCCAGTCCACCGCCTTGAACAGCACGATGTCGAGCGTGGCCTTGCGTCCCATCACCGCCGTGGTGGCGGCGGCGATCAGCGAATCGGCGACCAGGTTGGGCGCCATGCCGAACACCAGCCCCAGGCCGGCGAGCACCACCGGCCCGGCGAGCATCGACCAGGGCGCCTCATGCGCGTGCTCCGCCGCCTCCGTCCGGTGGCCGGTGAACGGCACGATCGCCACGATCGCGGCGACGCAGAACAGCATGAGGTTGGTCAGCGTCGCCGCGATCACGGTGATGCCGACCTCGTCCTCGAGCGCGATCTTGGCCGCGCCGATCAGCTCCTTGGCCACCCATCCGAGGCCGAACGGCAGCCCGGCCATCGAGACGCAGGCGACCGCCGCGGCCGCGAAGGTGACCGGCATGACACGCATCAGCCCGCCGAGCTTGCCGAGGTCGCGTGTGCCGGCTTCGTGATCGATATTCCCCGCCGCCATGAACAGCGCGCCCTTGTAGAGCGCGTGCACCAGCAGGAAGGCCATGGCGGCCTTCACCCCCGGCTCGTGCGTCGGCCCGAGCAGGAACACCAGCGTGCCAAGCGCCGAGACCGTGGTCCAGGCGAGCACGAGCTTCAGGTCGGTCTCCAGCAGGGCGAACACGACGCCCATCAGCATGGTGAGCCCGCCGATCCCGGTGAGGATCCAGAGCCACTCGGGCGAGCCACCGAGTGCGGGGTCGAAGCGGGCCAGCAGGTAGATGCCCGCCTTCACCATGGTCGCCGAGTGCAGATAGGCCGAGACAGGGGTCGGCGCCTGCATCGCGCCCGGCAGCCAGGAATGGAACGGCCATTGGGCGCTCTTGGTGAAGCAGCCGATCACCACGAGGATCAGGATCGGCAGGTAGAGCGGGTTGTCCTGGATCCAGGAGCCGGCACCGATCAGATCGGAGATCCGCCAGGATCCGCCGGCATCGGCAAGCATGATCAGCCCGGCGAGCAGCGCGAGCCCGCCCGAGCCGGTGATCAGCAGGGCCTGGAGGGCTGCACGCCGCGCGGGCGCCTTGTGGCTCTCGAAGCCGACCAGCAGGTAGGAGGCGAGGCTGGTCAGCTCCCAGAACACGAACAGGGTGACGACGTTGTCTGTCAGCACGACGCCCTGCATGGCGCCCATGAACATCATCAGGAACAGGAAGAACCGCCCGAGCATCGGGTGGCCCTTCAGGTAGCCACCGGCGTAGAGCACGATCAGCGTGCCGATTCCGCTGATCAGCAGCGAGAAGATCAGCGACAGGCCGTCCAGGCTGAAGTCAAGCGACACGTCGAGCCCGGGCACCCAGGGCGTGGATTCGAGCACCCCGGGCGTGGCCTCATCGAGCTTGGAGAGCAGCCAGGCGCAGGTTGCGCCCGGCACGAGGGCGAGCACGAAACTAGCCCGGTGGCCGATGAGACGGACAAGCAGAGGGGCGAAGCCCGCCGCGACGAACGGCGCGAGGACGGCGGTCAGCACGGGCTGGGCCGGCTATGGGCTGCGTTCAGGGCCGTCAGCTGCGGCATGTCCCTCCCCCAGAAGGGCCCGGCGCCTTCCGCCCGGACCGGTCCGGGGCCGGCGCGCCGCCCCGATCGTCTCCCCATCGCTCGCCCGGGCACTGGCCCACAGCGCGCCGGGATATAACGGCCGCTCCGGCCCGGCGCAACCCGGAGCCCCGGTTTAGCCAAGGCTTAATTCCTCTCGGGCAGGGTGCCGGCTGGGCCGCCGCAGTTCCAGCGCGGCCGGAGCAAGCACGGGCAAGCCGAGGCGGATGAGCGCTCGCAAGGGCAAGAAGGAGAAGGACGGAGCGACCCTCGTCATCCGGCGCGAGGAGGGCGCCGAGCACGGGCACCACGGCGGCGCCTGGAAGGTCGCGTATGCCGACTTCGTTACGGCGATGATGGCGTTCTTCCTGCTGATGTGGCTGCTCAACGCCACCACCGAGGAACAGAAGCTCGGCATCGCGCAGTACTTCGCGCCGGTGAACGTGTTCGGCAACGACAATTCCGGCTCGGGCAAGCCGTTCGGCGGCACCGACATCGTCTCCGACGACTCCGCGGTCGGCAGGGCGGGCACGCCCACCGTGCCGCAGGAGCCGCGCAGCTATCCGCCGGACGAGGACCGGCCCGATGACGGCGAGCCGCACCAGGCGATCTTCGCCGAGGGCGGCGCGTTCCAGAACCGGTTCGACACCGGCGGGCGCTTCGTCGCCCCGCGCACGGCCGGCGCTGGCGGCGAGGAGGCGACCGAGGGCGCCTTCGAGCCTGACCGGGCAGCAGCGGCCCGCGCCGAGGCGGAGGCCGAGGCGCTGGAGCAGGCGGCCGACGCCATCCGCGCGGCCGTGATGGAGGACCCCGCGCTTGCCGAGCTCGCGCGCCACCTCGCGATCGACGTCACGCCCGAGGGGTTGCGGCTGCAGCTCCTCGACGGCGAGACCCTACCGATGTTCGCGCTCGGCTCGAGCCGGCCGAACGAGGCGGCGCGCGCCCTGGTCGCCAAGGTCGCGCCGGTGCTCGCCCGCCTCGGCAACCCAATCACGATCGCCGGCCACACCGACGCCACGCCATTCCGTTCGGGCAGCGGGGTGACGAACTGGGAGCTCTCGGCCGATCGCGCCAACGCCGCGCGCCGGCTGCTGCTGGAGGCCGGGGTGCCGGAGGCGCGCATCCATGGCGTGGCCGGCCGGGCCGACCGCGACCTGCTGCTCCCCGCTGATCCGCGTGCGGCCGCGAACCGACGCATCGCCATCCTGGTCCAGCGCGCCGCCGCTCCACCGGCCGCGCCGGCGACGAACTGAGGCCGCGCGATGCTGACGATCGGCGGCTTCGTGTTCGTGATCATCTGCGTGTTCGGCGGCTACATCCTCGCCGGCGGCAAGATCGGCATCATCCTCGCCGCGTTGCCGTTCGAGATGATGATCATCGGTGGGTCCGCGCTCGGCACGCTGCTGATGGCGAACTCGATGCACGGCCTGAAGCACGTCGCCGCGGGATTCGGGAAGGTGCTCAGGGGCGGCAAGTTCACCAAGTCCGACTATGTCGACCTGCTCTCGCTGCTCTACTGGCTGGTCCGGCTGGCCAGCACCAAGGGTGCGATGGCGCTCGAGGCGCATATCGAGAAGCCGCACGAGAGCTCGGCCTTCGGGAAGTTCCCGCGCATTCGCGACGACCATCACGCGGTGACGCTGATCTGCGACTATCTGCGCATGGTGGGGATGCACGCGGACGATCCGCACCAGATCGAGGACGTATTCGCGCGCGAGCTGCGCAAGCTCCTGAACGAGGAGCTGCATCCGGCGCATTCGATGCAGAAGGTGGCGGACGCGCTGCCCGCGCTCGGCATCGTCGCCGCCGTGATGGGCGTGATCAAGACCATGGGCTCGATCACCGAACCGCCGCCGATCCTCGGCAAGATGATCGGCGCCGCGCTCGTCGGCACCTTCCTCGGCGTGTTCCTCGCCTACGGGCTGATGGGGCCAATCGCCTCGCGGCTGCAGTCGGTGGTCGAGGAGGAGATCAAGTACTACGAGGTGATCCGCGCGGTCCTGGTCGCGCACCTGCACGGCAATGCGCCGCAGGTCTCAGTCGAGACCGGCCGCAAGATGGCGCCGACCGAACACATGCCAACGTTCCAGGAGCTCGAGGAGGCGCTGCAGAACCTGCAGATCGCCTGATTGACCGGGCGCCGACGCCGCCGTCAGATCGGCGCCATGAGCGAGGTTCCGCCCGACCCCCTGCCGTCGCCCTATCACGACCTGTTCGGCTTCCGCCTGCTGGAATGGCGCGACGGCTTCGCCCGCCTCGCGGCCGAGGCGGGGCCGCAGCACATGAACCGCGCGAATGTCGTCCATGGCGGGTTCGTGCTCGGGCTGATCGACCAGGCAGCCGCGTATTCGGGGCTGTGGTGCAGCGTGCCGGGCAACGCGCGGCGCGGCATGACGCTGGCGCTGGCGTCGCAGTTCGTCGCGCCGGTGACCGCGGGCCAGGTGATCGCCGAGGCGCGCATGGTCGGGCGCGGCGGGACGACGTTCTTCACCCGCACCGAGGTGTTCCGCGCGGACGGCACGCTGGTCGCGACCGGCCAGGGCACCCATCGGTGGCGCAGCGGCAGCGAGACGGTCGAGGGCATGCCGGTCGCGGCGATGACGGGCGCGTGACGCGAGGATCGCATTGGGTTGAGCGGGGATATTTTTGGCGGCGCGGGGTGGCGGAATGCCGGATCTGATCCCTGTGATGGAGCGGATGGATGGGCCGGCTGGATGCGCGCTGTGCGCTGCTCCGGGACCTTGGGGTGGGCAATCCGACGCAGCATGAGCTGAGTTCAAGGCGGTGACGATTGCGCTTGTGGCCCCGGTCTGCGGCGCCGAGCGCTTCGCCGTGGCCCCCGCCGAGAACCGTCGCGACCATGGTGCGGCAACCCTCGGCACGCGGCCAAACGTGCCCGCAACCATCTGCCCACCGCCCGGCCTGAGACAGCCATCCGACGCCCGTGAAAGCGGTCGGGCCTATCCGGCGACTTCGTGCGCTCCGTCCATGGCCACAGGCGATCCCCGTGCGGCCGCCGCGACCACCGATTGACGCGCCGCAGCATCGGCCTCAGGCTCGCCGTCACGCAACGGAAACGGGAGAGGACGATGCGCATCCTGGCAGCCGCGGCTCTGGCAGCCGCAGTCGCGATGGGCCCGGCCGACGCGAAGACCTTCACCTGGTCCTTCAACGCCGACATCCTGACGCTCGACCCGCATTCCTCGAACCACACCTTCACCAACGCCTTCAACAACAACATCTACGAGGGCCTGACCCGTCACAACGCGAAGATGGAGATCGAACCGGCGCTCGCCGAGCGCTGGGAGCTCGTCTCGCCGACGGTCTGGCGGTTCCATCTGCGCCGCGGCGTGGTGTTCCACGATGGCACGCCGTTCGACGCCGACGACGTGCTGTTCACCTGGACACGCATGAACACGCCGGGCGCGCTGGTGCGCCGCACGATCGGCCCGGTGAAGGACGTGCGCAAGCTCGACAGCCACACGGTGGAGTTCGAGACGACACAGCCCTTCCCGGTGCTGCTCTCCTCGCTCACGCACTTCTTCGTCATGAGCAAGCGGTGGTCGGAAGGGCTCGGTGCGACCACCGCCACCGACCTCTCCGCCCAGCGCGAGAACCCGGCCTCGCGCCAAGCCAACGGCACCGGGCCGTTCCGCCTGCGCACGCGAGAGCCCGACAACCGCACGGTGCTGGAGGCGAACCCGACCTGGTGGGACCGTCCGGCGCACAACCTCACCGAAGTGGTGTTCCAGCCGATCCGCAGCGCGGCGACCCGGACCGCGGCGCTGCTCTCCGGCGCGCTCGACGCCACGGTCGAGATCCCGATCCAGGACATCCCGCGGGTCGAGCAGAACCCCGGGCTTCAGGTGGTCCAGGGACCGGAGCTGCGCACCATCTATTTCGGGTTCGATCACTACCGCGACGAGCTGCTCTACAGCGACGTCAAGGGGAGGAACCCGTTCAAGGACCGCCGCGTGCGCCAGGCGATCTACCAAGCGATCGACGTCGAGGCGATCAAGCGGAACGTGATGCGTGGCCAGTCCTGGCCTGCCGGCATGATGGCCTCGCCGTTCCTCAACGGCGCGCCGCAGGACCTTAACGCGCGGCTCTATCCCTATGACCCGGAGGCTGCGCGCCGCCTGCTCGCCGAGGCCGGCTATGCGGATGGCTTCTCGGTCGGGCTGTCCTGCCCGAACGACCGCTACGTCTATGACGAGCGCATCTGCCTCGCGGTCATTGCGATGCTCGGCCGCGTGGGCATCCGCATCCAGCCGCAGATCGAACCGCTCGGCGTGTGGTCGCGGCGGGTGAACACGCATGACCTCTCGATGTTCATGCTCGGCCATGCCGGGCTGCCGCTGATCGACGCCTGGTATGTGCTGTCCGAGGTGATCCAGACCAAGACAGCAACGACCGGCGGGCTGAACAGCGGGCGCTACTCGAACCCGAAGCTCGACGAGCTCACCCAGGCCGCGAGCCGCGAGACCGACGAGACGAAGCGGCGCGCCCTGATGCGCGAGGCCTTCGCGGTCGAACGCGAGGACATCGCGCACGTGCCGCTGCACCAGCAGCCGATCGTCTGGGCTTCCCGGAAGGGCATCGAGCTCGGCCAGGCGCCGGACAACCGGCTGCGCCTGTGGCTGGTGCGGATGCCCTGATGGCGGATGCATCGCTGCTGGTCAGGGGCGGGGTCGTCATCACGATGGACCCCGCCCGCCGGGTGATCGACGACGGCACCGTGGCGGTGCGGGGCGACCGCATCGTCGCGGTCGGCCCGCGCGCCGAGGTCGAGGCCGAATGGCAGGCGCCGCAGGAGATCAGCGCCGCGGGACGTGCAATCCTGCCCGGCTTCATCGACTCCCATGCCCATGCGGGCCATGGCCTCGTGAAGACCATGGGCGGAGGCGATTCCGAGGCATGGTCCGAGGCGTGCCGCATCATCTACACCCTCGCCTCGCCGCCCGCGTTCTGGCGCGCCGAGGCCGAGCTGGCCGCGCTGGAGCGGCTGCGCAACGGCGTGACCACGGGCGTCTCGCTGCTCGGCGGCGGCGACTCGATCATGCGCACCGACGATCCGGCGCATGGCGACGCGCATTGCCAGGGTGTGACCACGGTCGGCATCCGCGCGATCGTCGCGGTCGGGCCGACTCGGCCGCCGCATCCGCGCGAGCACGCGTCGTGGGAGAACGGCACGGAACGCCGCTATCCCGTGAGCTTCGAGCAACAGGTCGAGACCTGCGCGGCACTGATCGAGCGCTGGCACGGCGCGGTGGACGGGCGGATCGCGATCGCCATGCTGATGCCGGTCTATCGCGAGGAGCGGCACGACCCGGCAACGGTCGCCGAGATCGAGCGCCAGGGCCGCATGATCCGCGACCTCGGCCGCAAGCACGGCACGTTGTTCCACCAGGACGGCCATCGCGCGGGCTCGATCGAGATGGCCGACCGCATGTTCGGGCTCTGCGGGACGGACGCGTTCGTCAGCCACTGCACCGACCTGGCGGAGGCCGACATCGAGACGCTGGTGCGCACCGGCACCTCGGTCGTGCACAACAGCTCGGCGATCGCGCAGGTGCGCGGCCACTGCCCGGTGCCGCGGCTGCTCGAGGCGGGCGTGACCGTGATGATCGGCTCGGACGGCACGGCACCCGATCGCGGCACCGACATGTTCCGCCACATGGTGATGTGCGCGCGGGTGCATCAGCGCGCCGCACGCGACGAGCGGCTGATGCCGACCGGCAAGCTCATCGAGATGATCACCATCGACGCCGCCAAGGGGATCGGCCGCGCGGCCGATCTCGGCAGCCTGGAGGTCGGCAAGAAGGCGGACATCATCACCGTCGATCTCGCCACACCGCACGCCTATCCGCCCAACATGCCGGTGCACCGCGTGGTCTGGTTCGCGCAAGGATCGGATGTGCGCGACGTGATCGTGGATGGGCGGGTGCTGATGCGCGAGCGCGCGGTGCCGCATCTCGACGAGGCGGCGATCCTCGCCGCCGCCGCGCGCGAAACCGAGACGATGCTGGCGCGCAGCGGGCTCGCCCACCTGACGCACGTCGATCCGGGCTGGGGGCGCGTTCGACTCTGATCGCCCAAGCCGATCTCTGGATCCCGATCACGGTCGGGGCAGCACTGTTCCAGACCTGGCGCACCGCGTTGCAGCAGAAGCTGCGCGGCGCGCTCTCGGCCGACGGTGCGGCCTTCGTCCGCTTCCTCTACGGCGCGCCCTCGGCCGCGGTGTTGCTGGCGCTCTGGTGTCTCGCGACGTCGAGCCTGCCCCCGGCGCCGCATGGCTGGTTCCTGACACTCTGCGCCACCGGAGGGGTATTCCAGATCCTCGGCACCTCGCTGCTGATCCGCTCCTTCGGCTACCGCAACTTCGCCGTCGGCACGGCCTACTCGAAGACCGAGGCCGTGCAGGGCGCGGTCGCGGCCTGGATCATCCTGAGCGAGTCGCTGACGCCGATCGCCTGGCTCGGCATCGCGGTCGGCGCCGGCGGCGTGCTGACGCTGTCGCTGCCGAAGGGCGGCATCACGGTAGGCGCGTTCCTGCGCTCCTCCGTGCAGCCGGCCGCACTGTGCGGGCTCGGCGCCGGCGGCGCCTTCGCGCTGTCGGCCGTGCTGTTCAAGATGGCGAACTTCACCCTCGCCGGACCCGACGTGATCCTGCGCGCGCTCGCCACCCTGCTCGCCACCAACATCCTCCAGACCCTGATCATGGGCGCGTGGCTCGCGCGCCGCGAACCGGAGCAGCTGCGGCTTGCCGCAGCGACCTGGCGCAGTTCGGGACTGGTGGGCGTGCTCTCGGCCTGCGGCTCGGCCTGCTGGTTCTCAGCCTTCGCGCTCGCGCCCGTCGCCCTGGTGCGGGCACTCGGTCAGGTCGAGATGGTCTTCACTCTCGCCTTCAGCCGGCTCTATCTGCGCGAGGTGGTGCGGCGCGAGGACGTGATCGGGCTGGTGCTGGTGGTGATCGGCGTGGTGCTGATTCTGCTCGGGCGATGATGGCGCGGGGGCTCCGCCCCCGCACCTCCGCTAGGGGCCGCAAGGCTCCTAGTGGAGAGAATCCAACGCTTGGTGCCCGCGTTTGACGGCGGCGATGATGGTGTTCGGGTCCTTGGCCCAATGGAAGGGCGTTGGTTCGGCATTGGCCTCAGCGACGAAGCGGTTGATAGCTTCCTGGAGCGAGACGAGGGAGTGGAAGACGCCGCGTTTGAGACGCCGCTTGGTCAGCTTGGCGAAGAAGCCCTCGACCGCATTGAGCCAGGAGGCGCTGGTCGGGGTGAAGTGGAAGGTCCAGCGCGGATGTCGGCCGAGCCACTGGATGACCTTGGGGTGCTTGTGGACGGCATAGTTGTGCCGCTGCGCGTCGCCTTCGGCTCCGACGATGGCATGCACCAGCTTGGCCTTGGGCACCTCGGCCTCGACGGCGTTGAGGAAGCGGATGAATTCCTGATGCCGATGGCGCTGCATGCAGCGGCCGATGACCTTGCCCGCGGCCACATCCAGCGCGGCGAACAGGGTGGTGGTGCCGTTGCGGATGTAGTCGTGGGTCATGGTGCCGCAGCGGCCGCGCTTGAGCGGCAGGCCAGGCTGGGTGCGGTCGAGGGCCTGGATCTGGTTCGCCTGCTCGCTCGGACCCGTGGCGCTCGCAGGCTCACTCTCGTCGATCGACAGGACCACGGCATGGGCGGGC
>NZ_JBHYDW010000066.1:0-20193 GCF_051860475.1 Elioraea sp.
CGTCGCGGTTGAGGAAGTTGCGTCGCACGGTGAGCCCGTCGCGCGCGGCGGCAGGCGCCTGGGTCGTGATCCCCGTCGCCGCGACCGAGGGCCAGATCGCCGTGCGGCCCATGTTGCGCAGCGCCACCGGCAATGCTTCTGCCTCGCGCGCGAGCGTCGTCAGCACGGCGGGTTCGCGCTCGCGCCCGTCGACCGCGAGCGCGACCGGCTGGCCGTCGCGACCGAGCATCGCACCGGCCGCGACCAGCCAGGCCTGTTCCTGGGTGGAGGTGTGCGCGGGTTGGATCTGATCCGCGGGCAGGCGATCGATGAGCGCAGGGATGCGCTCGGCCAGCACACCCGCCTCCTTCACCAGCACGATCATCGCCGCGGCGTCGCGCAGCGTGGTGCCGTAGTCCTGCCACCACCAGTCGCGCGCCGGATCGGCGGTCGCGTCGCGCAGCAGCGCCTCGCCGCGCCCGCGCTCGCCCATACGGATCAGCGCCGCGCCAAGCTGCGCGCGCGCAAGCCCGGTCGGCAACCGTCCGGCCCCCTGATCGGCCATCACGCGCGCCGCTCCCGGGCGCGGCCGTCCGCCCATCGCCAGCACGTTCAGCGCATAGGCCTGGGCGGCGCGATCCCAAGGCTCGCGTGCGGGATCGTCGGTCGAAGAGCTGAGGTAGCGCATCGCGTCCTCGAGGGGCGCGTCGGGCACCGCCGCACCCGCCGCGCGGGCGCGCAGCAGGAACTCGACTGCGTAGGCCGAGAGCCACGGCTCGGCCTGATCATTCGCGCTCCACAGCCCGAACGCGCCATCGAAGCGCTGCTTGTCCAGCACCTGGCCGACGAGGGCCTGCAAGCGCGCGCGACGGTCCGTGCCGATCATCGCCTCGTCGTCGAGGAAGACCAGCGGGAAGCCCTTGCTGACGACCTGCTCCAAGCAGGCATAGGGCCAGAGATCGAGCGTGCGCGACAGCGCCGCGAGGTCGACCGGCGAGCCCGTGTTGACGGTCACGGTGACGCGCCCGGTGCCGGGAATGAAGGCGGCGAGCGCGTCGCGCCCGACCGTGAGCGTCTGCCCGGCCGGAAGCTCGCGCCGGCTGAGCGTGGTGACCGGCGGGCGGGCGGGGCGGACCGTCATCGGGAACACGCGCGTCGCAACGAACCCGTCCGGCCCCTCGGCGCGCAGCGTCACCGCGCCGACACCCACGCCGGTCCCGCGCAGCCCGAACAGCACGCGCCCGCGCGCATCGCGCGCGAGCGCCAGCGCCTGCGGCCCGCCGTCGATCGCGAGCGGACCGTCGGCGGTGACGGTCACGCGCATCTCGCCCGCGGGCAGTTCGACGTTGTGCAGCGACACCGCCAGCCGCGCCTCGTCGCCTGGCGCGAGGAAGCGCGGCAGTGCCGGTTCGGCAACGAGCCGGTCGCGCACCGGAACCGAGACGGACGCAGCACCTGTGCGTGCGGCATCCCACGCCACCGCCATCAGCCGGAGCGCGGTGTTCACATCGGGCACATCGAGCGTGAAGCGCGCGGTGCCGTCCGGCCCCGCCACGACCGGGCCGTGCACCATGCTCGCGATCACGAACGGGATGGCCGGCAGTGCCGCCCCCGCATCCGCGTCGTCACCGCCCTGGCGCAGCAGACCGGGCGCCCCCTCGGCCGGCGCAATCAGCCGCCCGTGGTCGTCGCGGATGTCGATGCCGAGCCGCCGCTTGCCGGTGAACCAGCCGGCAGGGTCGGGCGAGGCATGACCGGTCAGCCGCAGGATCCCCTCGTCCACCGCGGCGAGCAGCACCTGCGCGCCGGGAGCCGCGCGGACCACCACCTCGGCCGGCGCGCGCGGACGCATCAGGTCCGGCGCCTGCACCGCGACCGGAACGGTCCGCGGCGCGGGATCGAGCCCGAGCCAAGCGAGCCCGAGCGCGCGCACGGGATTGGCGCCGGCCTCGGCGCGGCCGCGGAGCAAGGTGACGGCAGCATAGGCGCCCGGCCCCCAGGCGGGATCGGTCGGGATCTCGACGGTGCTCGCGCCCTGCGCCACGCGCAGCGTCTGCACCGCGTGCACGCGATCGGTCAGCACCATCACGGTCGCGAGCCCGGCATAGGGTGCCTCGATCCGCACCCGGGCCGTTTCGCCGCTTCCATAGGCCGGCTTGTCGGCGGCGACGTCGAGCATGTCGGGCGTGTCGCCGAGCCCTGCGGTGGGAACGAAGCCGACGCGGAACCGCACCGAGGTCGCGGCCAGGCTGTCGCCATCCGAGACCTCGATCCGGTAGCGGCCCCAGTCGAGCCGACGCGCCACGCGCAGCGGCTCGGTGGTCACGGCGAGGTCGCGCGCCTCCACCGGCTCGTCGCGCCAGACGAGCTCGTAGCGCGCGAGCCGCTCGCGGATCACCACGCGCCAGTCGGGCCGCTCGCGCACCAGGCGCAGATGCAGCCGTGGTGCGGCGATGCGGTTGCCGTCGGCATCGAACGCCGCGACCTCGAACTCGGCATCGCTGCCGGCCTCGACCGCGCCGCGCGCGAACAGCGGGCGGATGCCGATGAGGCGCGGCTGCGCGCGTACGGGCACGGTGGCGCGCGCACGGGTCGGGCGGCCGCCGGGCTCGGAGACCTCGATCGCGACGGTCGCGCGCAAGGGTCGCGTGGTGTCGGGCGCGCGCGGCAGCAGGAGTGTGGCGGTGGTGCGGCCCTGCGCGTCGGTGTCCGGCAGCGCGAGATCCGCGCGGATCGTGTCGGGCGTGTCCTCGATCAGGCCGAAGCGCCAGTCCGCAAGCTGCGGAAAGGGCTGCGGATCCGGCGAGATCGTGATCTCGCCGCGCGCAGAGAGCCCCGCCGCCGGCGGGCCGTAGAGGAAGCGCGCCGTCACCGGCAGCCCGAGCGGTGTACCGGGCACCAGCGGCCCCGGGGCTGCGCCGATTTCCACGGCTAGACGCTCTGGGACGAAATCGGCGACCTCAAACGATGCGCGCCCGATCGGCGCCGCACGCGGATCGGCCAGCGCCTCGACCGTCCAGGTGCCCTGCGGCGCGCCCGGCGAGAGAGCGATCGTCCAGGTGCGCCCGCCGGCCGGGTCGGGCTGTGGCACCAACTCCGCCGCGACCGTGCCGTTGGGCCGGCGCAGCCGGAGCGTCAGCGGCACCGACGCTGCGTCGCCCGAGGCATCGCGCAGCAGTGCCAGCAGGTTCACCGTCTCGCCCGGGCGGTAGATGCCGCGCTCGGTCCAGAGCCAGGCATCGAGCGGCCCGGGATGCGGACGGCCCTCGACACCGCGATCGGAGAGATCGAAGGAGGCGGAGTCGAGGTCGAGGAATGCCAGATCGCCGTCGGACCCGCGCGCGGTCACGTGGCGCGGCGCCGCCCCTCCGGTGCCGCGCAGCACGGGTGCGGCGATGCCCGCCACACCATCGGCGTCGGTCTGCACGACCGCGAGTTCCTCGTTGTCGCGCGCCACCACGGCCACGCGCAGATCCGCGAGCGGCCGCGCATCGGAGAGCGTGCGCGCGAGCACGGTCAGGCCGTCGGCGCCGCGCAGCACGGTGAGCCCGATATCGGTCAGCACGAACCACTGCGTCGCCACCTCGCCCCAGGACGGGAACGGCGTGCCGTCGCCCGGCGCGGCGGTCAGCGCGAACAGACCGGGGGCCGCGCCCGCAAGCATCGGCGCGAGGTCGAGCACCGTGCGCGCGAGCACGTTGCGCTCCCACTGCCCCACGGTCAGCGTGCCCTCCCAAAGCAGGCGGCCGCCGCCCTCGGCGAGGTTCTGCGCCGACCATTGCGAGAGCGAGCGGAAGGCGCGGCCCGCGTCGCCGATCTGGCCGGCGAGCCCGCGCTCGCCCACGCGGTAGAGCTTCACCGCCACCGCCGAGAGATTGACCGTGCCGACGGAGAGCCGCGGCGCGTCGCCCTTCGGCAGGACAAAGGCACCGGATTGCAGCACCACGCGCGGGGCGCGGTCGGGCATCGCCACCGCAAGCGTGGTCGCGCGCCGCAGCGTCGCGCCATCGGCACCGGGGAGGCCCTCACGCAGCGTCACCTCCCAGCGCCGCCCGTGGCCCAGCCCCGCGACACAGAGCCGATTGCCCTCGGCGGCGACAGCGATGCGCGTGGCGGGCTCAACGCGCATCCAGTCGGCCCAGGCGATGTCGCGCCGGGGCGAGAGCGCACCCGCGAACTCGACGCAGGCGCGCGGCGGATCGCTCTCAGGTTCGGTGACGATACGGCGAACCGCCAGCCCGACGCTGCGGCGCAGCTCGGCAAGACGCTGGCGATAGGCCGGGTTCGCCGGGTCGCGCTCGATCACCGCTTCCAGCGCCGCGATCGCCTGGGCAGGGCGGTCGAGCACGTGCTGGAAGATGTCGGCGATGCGCAGGATCGAGGGAATCTCCGGGGCGCCGCCGGGCACCATCGAGAAGGCTTGCCAGGCGGCCTGGAGCGCGCGGTTGCCGTCGGGCGGGGTGCGACGCTGCCAGGCCTCGGCGAGTGCCAGCCAGTGCCGCTCTTCGACCGAGCCGAGCCGGATGCGCGTCTCGAGCGCGGTGACGGCCTCGGCCCAGTTCCCGGCCCGGACCGCCGCATCGGCGCGCCGATCGGCCTCCGCGCGCGCCTCGGCCGTCGAGGGCGCGCGCGCGGCCAGGGTGCGCGCATAGGTGTCGGAATCGGCCGCGAGGCCGGGGACGTCGAACGCAGCCGCCGGTCCAGCCAGCCCCAGGATCAGAAGCAGGGTTGCGAATAAACGACCGAAGCGCACCATGGTCCGCCGCCTTGAGCGTTGCCGGGGCGGACAGGATCGCAGGAGTGGCCGGGCCGCGTCCACCATCGCGGCCGGGTGAAAGGTCAGGCGTTCAAGGCGCGCGCGACTTCAGCAGGTCGCGGATCTCCTCGAGCAGCAGTTCGCTCTTCGGCGGCGCAGGCGGCGCGGCCTCGGCCTCCTTGGCCTTGAATCGGGAGAGCACCTTGATCAGCCAGAAGATCGCGAAGCCGACGATGACGAAGTTGATGATCGCGTTGATGAACGTGCCGACAGCGAGCACCGCGGCCCCGCTTTCGCGTGTTGCCTCAAGGGTGGGCATGCGCTCGCCCGAGAGCACGATGAACACGTTCGAAAAATCGATCCCGCCCATCACCAGGCCCAGCAGCGGGTTGAAGATGTCCTTCACCAGGCTGCCCACGATGGCAGAGAAGGCGACGCCGATGATGATGCCGACGGCGAGGTCGATGACGTTGCCCCGCATGATGAAGGCCTTGAACTCCTTCACCCATGCGGGCTGATGGGGCAGCGAAGGTGGCATGTGGGCTCTCCCCTCTCGGCGCTGCGCAGCGGCGCTCCTGGCGATTAAGCGCAGGACTGGACCGTTGCGCAAGCGCGGCCGATCAGCGCAGGGCGCCATCGCGGATCAGCGCGATGTGGGCGCGCAGCTGGTAGAGCGGCTGGGCGTGGGTGAGTGGCACGCGGATCCGCCCGACCCGTTCCTGCAAGGCATCGAGCTCGGCGAGCGCGCGGCGCCGCTCCTCCTCCGTGTGCGCCTGCCTCAACGCGGCCTCCAGCCGCTTCACGTGGCCGTACCAGCGATACACCTTGCGGTCCACCTGCCAGCGCCAGAGCGGCGGTGCGATACGCGAAAGCGGGATCGCGATGGTCAGCAGCGGGATGATCAGCACCCACATCCGCTCGATCGAGACCGCGACCCAGAACGGCAGATAGCGCTTCAGGAAGCCCGGCCCATGGCGCAGATAGCGCGCGGCGTCGGCATGCAGCGGCCAGTCGGTGGGATCGGCCGACGGGAACCGTCCGGCGGGAGCGAAGAGCTGCCGACCGCGATGCGTCTCGGTGAACGCCTCCATCAGCAGCGCGACGATCTGGGGGTGGATCGACGGATGCGCGACCACCTCCGCCATCGGCGCAACCAGCACGACGTCCTCCGACGGCAGATCCTCGGCGAGATCGACCGCGCCGCCAGGCAACGTGACGCGCGTCAGATACGGAAACCCGGCGACATAGGCATCCGCCCGCAATCGGAAGTCGAGCAGCGTCATTTCGCGCGCACGCAGAAGGCGCGTGATCGCCGGCACCGGCCGCGCGGAGACAAACGCGGCAGCGTCGATCGTGCCCGCGAGCAGCGCCTCGGCTGCCGCCATGCCGGCGAGCGGCAGCAGCGTCGCGTCCTCCGGGCGGACGTCGTTGGCGGCCAGCAGACGCAAGGCAAGCGCGCGTGTGCCGCTGCCGTCCGGTCCGATCGCGAACCGGAGGCCGCGCAGGTCGGCGAGTCGCGTGTTCGGATCGGCGCCGCGTACGAACACCCAGACCGGCTCGTAGAACACGGCGGCGAGGCTCTCGAGGCCGGGATACGCCGCCGCGCCGCCCACTCCGCCCTGCACCAGCGCGAAGTCGACCTCGGGCGGGTCTGCCGAGAGGAGACGGAGGTTCTCGATCGAGCCCTCGGTCGCGCGGAGGCGGAGCGTGATGCGTTCGCGGGCAAGCAGCCGTGCCCAGGCCTCGGCGGCCTGATGGTATGCGCCGCCCGCCGCGGCGGTGGCGACCGTGACCTCGCGCGGTGGCGGCGGCGCGACGAAGCGCCAGGCGAACGCCAGCGCGCCGAGGATCACCAGGGCCACCAGCGCATAGACCCACAGGAAGGCGCGAATCGCCGTCCACATGGGCAGCAAGGCTAACAGAGAAATCCAGCCTGCCGTTCGGCCGCTTGCCGCGCGACCACGCCCGGGGGATCGTGCCGCCATGAGCATCCCGCCCCGCCCCCCGATCGGCCAGGCCGTCACCTTCCTCTACGCCGACCCGCCCGAGCCCTCGTGGCGGTTCTACGAGGAGGTGCTCGGCCTGGCGCTCGTTCAGGACCAGGGCACGTGCCGCATCTACGCCGCTTCCGAGGGGCGCACGGCGTTCCTCGGCGTCTGCCGCGCCCGCGCGCCGCGCGCGACCGAGAATCCGCGCGCGGTCGGTGGCGTGGTGTTCACCTTCGTCGCCGACGACGTGGACGGCTGGTACGCGCATCTGACCGCGAAGGGGGTGGAGATCCCGGCCTCTCCGGCGCTGTCGGCGCAGTATCGCGTCTATCACTTCTTCGTCCGCGATCCGGCCGGCTACACGCTTGAGATTCAGCGCTTCGACCGGCCCGACTGGCCGGCCCCCTGACGCGGGAACCGTGGACGGCCCGGCGACGTTGCATCCGCACGACATTGCGGAGGACGGCACATGCCACGAAGCGTTCTGATGATCCTGGCCGCGGCGGCCCTGGGGCTTGCGGCCTGCGGCAGCGACCCGCATGGCCGCGTCGAGGGCGGCACGGCCGCCGGCGCAGCGACCGGCGCGGGAATCGGCGCGCTCGCCGGCCCGCCGGGCGCGCTGGTCGGCGGTGTGGTCGGCGCGGGTGCGGGCGCGCTCGGCTCCTCGCTCACCACCCCCGAGCAGGTGAACCTGGGCGATCCGCCCTGGCGCACTCCCGAGGCGCGGCCGCGTCTGGACTGACGCGCCGCGCGCGGGCGGCGGCGGGGTCCTCCCCCGGCCCCGCCGCCGTGCATGCGCTCAGCGCTGCGAAGCCTGCTTGGCCAGGGCGGCGTTCGACTCCTCGAACATGCGCAGCGTCTTCTCGACATCGTAGCGCCCCTCGCAGAGGGTCTCCGGGTCCCATTCGCTGCGCTCGGCGGCGAAGAAATCCCCACCATAGACGTGGATCGCACCGGTCAGCGTCGCCGCAGGGTTGGTCACCGAGTGGATGATGTCGCGCCCAAGTACGGCGCAATCCTTGGCACGCAAGGCGCGTGCACCGGCCGCTTCGAGCCGCCCTTGCGCATCATCGGGCAGGCGGCGCCAGAAGATGTTGTCCTCGCAGCCGGTATAGAGCCCGATCACCGCCCACATGCGGTGGTTGTGCGGCATGATGGTGAGGTGCGGACCCCAGACCAGATGGAGGATCGTCAGGTCGGGCGCGCGATGGAGCGTCCAGACCCCAGCACGCGTCGGCTCGCCGAGTGCCCGGATGATTCCATTGGGTTCCGCAACGGCTCGGGCAACCACCTCGCGCGCGGCGCGGTGGCCGCCCTTGTCCTCCGCGAGCGCGGTGCGGCAGTCGGCGACGAAGCGATCGACATCGAACATGGCTCAGCCTCCTTGGCGTCCCGCCGCCGGCGTCCGGGGCGGCCGGTGGCATGACCGGGCCGGCCCAATGCGCTCTCCGGCACGTGGCTCCGGCACGGCGTGACGGATCGTTATCCAGATCGAATGCTTGCGTCCAATGCATTGTTCCTTTAGATATTCATGCCGAATGCGCATGGGAGGGTCGATGGACCTCAAGCGCCTTCGAGGGTTCGTCGCGGTCGCCGACGCCGGAAGCGTCTCCGCCGCGGCCGTGCGTCTTCGGCTGACCCAGCCCGCCCTCTCCCGCCAGCTCCGCGATCTGCAGCAGGATCTCGGGCTCAGGCTGTTCGAGCCGGTCGGCCGTGGCCTTCGCCTCAGCGGCGAGGGCGAGGAGTTCCTGCCCCAGGCGCGCGACCTGCTCGGCCATGCCGATGCGGTGGCGGAGCGCGCGCGCGCGCTCGCGCTAGGAGACACGGGCGTGCTGCGCGTGGGCGCGACCGGACAGTTGATCGAGAGCGTCTTCCCCGCCTTCCTTCGACGCTACCAACGGGACTTCCCCGGCGTGCACGTGATGCCGGTCGAGGCAGGCGCGACCGAACACACCAGGCTCCTGGACCGTGGCGAGATCCATGTCGCGATTGGTATCCGCCCGACCGACACCGTCCGCTTCGCCACGCTCGCGCTGCCGCCGGGCAACGTGCTTGTCGCGCACGCGCCGTCGCTCGCGATCGCGAGGGAGGGCGCCGGCCATGTCGATGTGCGGATGCTCGACACCCTGCCCCTCCTGCTGCTGGACCGGAGCTTCGGCACGCGGCGGCTGTTCGATGCGGCCTGCCGGCTGGCCCGCCTCGACCCGGTGATCCGTTTCGAGGGCAGCGCGGTCCATGCCCTCCTCGCGCTCGCCGAGGCGGAGTTCGGCGCAGCCGTCATTCCCGCGACGGTGCGCACGGCGGGGCGTCAGTTGCGGATTGCGCGGCTGACGTATCGCGACGAACCGATCGCATTCGATTTCGCCGTGGTCTGGGACCGGCTCCGGCCCCTGCCCCGCTACGCCGAGGGATTTCCGGCGGCGGTCGCCGCCCATGTGCGCGAGGTCTGGCCGATCGCGCGGCCGACCGGCGGCACCTGGAGCCCGGGCCGTTCTGCTACACCCGCTCGCTGATCCGAATCGCGACCCGGCAGCCGGCCTTGATCACCGCCGAGAGCAGCCGGTAGGCGGGGGCGAGTTCCGCTTCGTGCTCGAGCCCGATATCGCGGTGCTCCAGCTCCTCGGCGCGGAACCGCTCGATCGTCCCGGCGAGCTTCGACTCGTCCGCGCCGAGTTGCGCGACCTGATCGCGATAGTGCTCGTCGATCGTCTCCTCCACCGCGACCGTGCAGGCCATCGCCGCGCGGCTGCCCAGCAGGGCGGTCCCGGCGCCGAGCACGTAGCCGGCGATGTGCCAGAGCGGCAGCATCGCGGTCGGGCGGATGGTCCGCTCGCTGATCATCCGGCTGAAGGTCTCGAGATGCACGGCTTCCTGTGCGGCCATGTGCTCGAGCAGCGCCCGCTTGTCGGTGTGGCCGAGCACGGCGAGCTGGCCCGCGTAAATGCGCCCCGCCCCGTACTCGCCGGCATGATCGACCCGGATCATGCGCGCGATCAGGTCGCGCGGGGTCGGATCGCCCGGCAGTCGCCCCGCGCCAGTCTCGTGCGGGGGTTCGAGGAAGCTCGCATCGCTCATCGCGCTCTCCAGAATCGCCACGTCGATATGGCGAGGACCGCGCCGACCGCCAGCGCATAGAGCGCGTTCCACCCCGCCATCGACAAGCCGAGCAGGCGGATCGCCGCCTCGTCGCAGGGAATCGCGGGCAGCGGCCGGAGCGCGTGCAGGAGGTCGTCCACCGTCGCCGCCGGCGCACCGGCATCGACGACGCATTCCGGCAGCGGGCTCGGCCAGAACCCCCACTCGACGCCGGCGTGCAGCCCCGCGATGGCGGCATTGCCGAGAAACAGCACCGCGAGCACGGCGAGCGCGCCGACCGCCAGGCGCGCCGGCAGGGCAAGCGCGACCAGTCCGAGCGCGAGCGCGGCCCAGTACGGCCAGCGTTGCCAGAGGCAGAGCGGACAGGGGGGCAGCCCGCCCCAGTACTGCGAGGCGTAGGCGACCGCCAGCGCGGCGGCGGCGGCGAGCGGGCCGAGCAAGAGGACGCGCGACATGCCGTCCTCTAGCACGCGGGTGGCCTGCCTGGACGCTCCCGCCACGCACGGCCATGCTGCGGGCAGGACAACACGCGGGGAGGAGCGCGATGCGGCGGATCTGGGGGCGGGCCAACTCGATCAACGTGATGAAGGTGCTGTGGGGCTGCGTCGAACTCGACGTGGCCTACGAGCGGATCGATGCCGGCGGCACGTTCGGCGGCCTGAAGACCCCCGAGTTCCTGGCCAGGAACCCCAACGCGCTGATCCCCGTGCTCGAAGAGGAGGATGGGTTCATCGTCTGGGAGAGCAACGCGATCCTGCGCTATCTCGGCGCCGGCTACGGGACGGGCTTGGCCGCCTGGCCGGCTGACGTCCGCGCGCGCGCGACAGCCGATCAGTGGATGGACTGGCAGCAGACCACCGGCCAATCCGGGCTCGGCCCGGCCTTCGTGCAGATGTACCGCACGCCGCCCGAGAAGCGCGACGAGGCCGTGATCCGCAAGGGGCTCGCGCGCGCGGTCGAGACCTTCGGCCTGCTGGAGGCGGAGCTGGCGCGGCGCCCGTTCATGGCAGGCGAAGGCTTTACGCTCGCCGACATCCCGATCGGCTGCATCGTGTATCGCTACCTGCACATGCCGATCGAGCGGCCCGACTTCCCCGCGCTCGCCGCCTACCACGACCGGCTGATGGGCCGGCCGGGCTTCGCGACCCACGTCGCGGTCGGCGTGTCGTGAGCGCGGCGCGAACCCTGCCGGTGGTGGTCAGCCACGCCGGCGATGCCCCATTCACCTCGGGCCTGCGCGCCTTCTTCGCCTATCGCGATCTCGGCATCCGCCATGTCACCGGCGGCCGGGTGGCAGCGCATGTGATCCGCGCGGTGCCGGGGGCGGGCTCGCATCCGGTCTGGCATACCCATGCGCTGGACTTCCAGATGGTCTATGTCCTCAAGGGCTGGGTGCGATTCGAGTACGAAGGGGTCGGCGAGGTGCTGCTGAAGCAGGGCTCCATGGTGCACCAGCCGCCGGGAATCAGGCACCGCGAGGTGGCCCACAGCGAGGACCTCGAACTGCTCGAGATCACGCTCCCGGCGGAGTTCCGGACCGAGGCGGTGGAGGGCCCTGCATGAGCGATCTCGGACTGCTGATCGGCCGCCTTGCGGTCTCGCCGATGTTTCTGCTGGCTGGCTGGAACAAGCTCGGCTGGCCGCCCGGGGCGGGCATCACCGGGCTGCTCGCCGCCAGGGGCATCCCCCTGCCCGAGGTCGCCGCGGCCGGGGCGGTCGCGATCGAGATCATCGCGCCGATCCTGCTGATCCTCGGCGTGCTGACCCGCTGGGCGGCCTGGGCACTGGCGCTGTTCACGCTCGGCACGATCTGGATCGCGCATGCCTGGTGGACCTACCCCGAGGCGCAGCAGGCCGCGCAGCTCGGCGTCGCGCTCAAGAACCTCGCCGTCGCCGGGCTGCTCGTCACGCTGGCAATGGCAGGGTCCGGCCGCTACGCGCTCCGACGCGACTGATGGCGTTCGCGCGCGGCCGCCCCACCAGCCCCGCGCGCGGATAGTCACCACACGCCGCCGCCGAACGCCGACTCGACCCCCTTCTGGAACGCGGCGACACGCTTCATAGCGGCGCGGATGGCTGTCTGCTCGGACTTGGGCAGCGCAGGCAGCTCCACCAGCGTGCCCGGCGGCCGGCCCGCAGTCGCGTCCGCGAGCTGCTGGCGCAGCAGTGCGCCGGCCAGACGCTCGAACGCCTCGGTCAGTCCATCCGCCTCCGCTCGCGCGATCGGGCCGAGCGTCGCCAGCGCCGCGAGGCGGGCGCGCGTGCCCGTCTCCAGGACGCCGTGCTTCAGAGCAAGCAGCCGCGTCGCCGAGACCAGCGGCATCAGCCCGGATCGCTTGAGATCGGTGCGCACGCCCGGCCGGTCGGGCTCGTCGTCGCGGAAGCCGCCCCAGAAGCGGAGGCCGACCGTCATTTTCGCGTCCTCCGCCGACAGCGCGCCAAGGAAGGCCGGGTGCGCGGCCAGGGTGTGCATCAGGTGGCCTCTTAGCTCATGCGACGGTGCAGGATCGCCCCAGACTGGCCTGAAATCGAAGGCGATATCGCCGAACAGCAGGGCCACCGGGCTGCGCCGCTCGGCCCAGAGCGTGACCTGCGCCTTCCACCGGGCAAGGGTCTTCCGCCACACGGGATTGCGCGCCATCACGTGGCCCTTGCAGAGCGGAAAGCCGGCCGCTTCCAGGCGCGCGTTGAGATCCTCGGCGAACGGCACGAACCAGGCGTCCACCTCGGTGTGCCGCGCGTCAGAGTAATCCTGCAAGATCAGGCCGTTGTCCTGGTCGGGGGCGAGCTGACTCTCGCCGCGTCCACCCGAGCCCATCACCAGCAGCGTGAACGGCACCGGCGGCGGACCGGCGGCGGCAAGCGCGCGCTCGACCACCCAGCGATGGATGTCGAGATTGATCTCCGAGACGACCTCGATCACGTCCGCCGCCGGGACGCCTTCGTCGAGCAGCGTGCGCGCGAGTCCCGCCTGGGCGGAGCGGGTGGCGGCGAAGCCTGCCTCGTCCTCGCCACGTGCCAGGGTCTCGACCGCGGCGAGCAGCCGGGACGACGCCGCGGCGTAGGTCTCGAAGCGCCGCAGCATGCCGATCGGGCGTCCCTCGGCGTCGACCACCAGGAGATGGCGCAGCCCGTGCGCCCGCATCAGCCCGACCGCGCGATAGAGATGCTCGTCCATCGGAACGCTGCGCACCGGCGCGCTCATCGCATCCGCGAGCGGTGCATCCGCCGGCATGAGGAACGCAACGCGGCGGAGCACGTCCCGCTCGGTCAGGATGCCGACCGCGCGCCCGGTCCCGTCCACAGCGATCACCGAGCTCTGATTGGCTGCACTCATCGCCGCCACTGCCTCAGCGACCGGCGTCGCCGGAGAGAGCAGCGGCGGGACAGGTCGCATCGCCGCCGCGACCCGGCCGGTGAAGATCGCCAGTCCCGGCGTGCTCATCCGGTCGACCCGACCAGAACCTCGGCGAGTGGCACGGCCTCGAAACGCCGCTCCATCTCCTGCTGGGCAGAGACGATGTGCATGCGCAGACCGCCCAGGATCGAAGCGCGCTCTCCCTTGCGCAGGTCCGGGTGGATCGGCAGCGTCTCCAGCAGCACCGCGCCGGCGTCAAGCGGCAGCGCGTTGGCCGGCCGAGGCGCGGCAAGCTGGCGCTGGGCGAGGCGCACGGCGAACCCCTCTCGCGCCGCCTCCGCCTCCCCCGTCAGCCGCGCCGGGACCTCGGCCCGTGCAACCGCCTCGCGGGCGATCGCGGCGAGCGCGACCGCGAGCCGGGCCTCACGCCCCGGCACCAGAGGGCGCAGCCACGACTCGGCCATGGCGGCGACGTCGCCCTGGGCAGCGAAGTAGACGCGCCAGCGGCAATCCGCGAGCAGCCCCGCGAACACCGGCTCGGCCTGCGCCTTCTGCCAGTTCACCCCGAGCTTCACCCCGCAATAGTCCATCACCGTCTTCTGCGCCACGAACGCGCCCTGCGCGGCCAGAAAGGCCGCGAACGCGGCTGGATCCGAGAGGCGCGGCGTGCGCAGCCGGCCGAACAGACCGGCGAGCAGGGTCATCGCGGCCCCCCCCTCCCGGCCGATGCGCTGAAGGAACTTGTTGGCACCGCACAATTCCCTGTGTTACCTGCCCCTTCGGCGAGCGTATTGAACCCGTATCGCGGCGGAAGCGGAAGGGGCAGGCGGCTCGCCGGTGCAACGGCCTAAGGCGCGCACAGAGGCGCCGAGCAGGGAGTTCAGAATGGCAGGTATCGTGGAACCCCGCCAGCAGCCGCGGGAGCCCGCAGCGATAGTCGATCCGGCCGTCGCGCGAGCCTATTGGAAGCGGACCTCTGGCCTGATGTGGACGATGTTGGCGATCTGGTTCCTCGCCAGCTTCGCCGTTCATCTGTTCGCGCCGGCGCTCAATGCGATCCACGTGCTCGGCTTCCCGCTCGGCTTCTACATGGCCGCCCAGGGCAGCCTGATCATCTTCGTCGTGCAGCTCTACTGGTTCGCCAGGAAGCAGAACGCGATCGACGAAGAATTCGGCGTGGCCGAGGAGTGAGGGCAGAGCCATGGCAGCCGAAGCGCACAGCGCCTTCCTGAAGCAGCTCAACAAGATCTACGCCGGCTATGTCGGTGGCTTCGCCTTCTTCGTGGTGATCCTCGCCGGGCTCGAACAGATGGGCGTCCCCGACCGGATCATCGGCTACCTGTTCGTCGCCCTGACGATCGGCGTCTATGCCTATATCGGCATCCTCAGCCGTACCATGCAGGTGAGCGAGTACTACGTCGCCGGCCGGCGCGTGCCCGCGATCTACAACGGCATGGCAACAGGCTCGGACTGGATGTCGGCAGCCTCGTTCATCGGCATGGCGGGCAGCCTCTACGCGCTCGGCTATGGCGGGCTCGCCTTCGTGCTCGGCTGGACTGGCGGCTATGTGCTGGTGGCGATCCTGCTCGCGCCATACCTGCGCAAGTTCGGCCAGTACACGGTGCCGGACTTCCTCGGCGCCCGCTACGGCGGCAACGTCGCGCGCTTCGTCGGCGTGATCGTGCTGATCACGGCGTCGTTCGTCTATGTCGTCGCGCAGATCGTCGGCATCGGCATCATCACCCAGCGCTTCCTCGACGTGTCCTTCGCGGTGGCGGTGTTCATCGGGCTCGCCGGCATCCTGGTCTGCTCGATGATGGGCGGGATGCGCGCGGTCACCTGGACGCAGGTGGCGCAGTACATCGTGCTGATCATCGCCTATCTGATCCCGGTGATCCTGATGTCGGTGAAGGTCACCGGCGTGCCGATTCCACAGCTGATGTACGGCATCGCGCTCGAGCGGATCGAGGGTCTCGAGCAGACCATGCGTGCGGCCGGCCAGATCATGCTGCCGCACACCCAGGCCTTCGCCGGCCCGAACCAGCAGTTCGACCTGAACCGCGCCATCAACTTCTTCGCGCTGATCTTCTGCCTGATGATCGGCACGGCGTCCCTGCCGCACATCCTGATGCGCTACTTCACCACGCCCAGCGTGCGTGAGGCGCGCAATTCCGTCGCATGGTCGCTGTTCTTCATCTTCCTGCTGTACTTCACCGCGCCGGCCTATGCGGCGTTTGCCAAGCTGGAGATCTACCAGAACGTGATCGGCAAGCCGATCGCGGAGCTGCCGGGCTGGCTGCAGAACTGGCAGCTGATGTCGCCCTACGGCGTGACCTGGGTCGGGGTGAACGACCTCAACAACGACGGCATCCTGCAGCTCAACGAGTTCCGGATCCATCCCGACGTGATCGTGCTGTCGACACCAGAGATCGCGGGACTTCCCTACGTGATCGCAGGGCTGGTGGCGGCGGGCGGGCTCGCGGCGGCGCTGTCGACCGCCGACGGGCTGCTGCTCGCACTCGCGAACGCGCTCAGCCACGACATCTACTACCGGATGATCGATCGGCACGCGCCCACTGGCCGGCGCCTGATCGTCGCCCGTACCCTGCTGATCACGGTGGCGGTGGTCGCGGCCTATACGGCCGGCCATCTCGGCGCCGACATCCTGTTCCTGGTCGCCTGGGCGTTCTCGATCGCGGCGGCCGGTCTGTTCGCGGCCCTCGTCATGGGGGTCTGGTACAAGAAGACCACCAATGCCGGGGCGATCGCCGGCATGATCGTCGGCTACACCATCACCTTCGGCTACCTGATCTGGAGCGAGTTCGCCGGCCTCAGCCTGCTCGAACTGGTGGGCAGCAAGGAGGCGATCATCCGCGGCTACCAGCAGTATGTCGCGATCGCTCAGATCTCGGCCGAGGCAAAGGCGCCGATCCAGGTGCTGCTCGCCAACCAGGCCGCGATCTCCGATGGGCCGCTGCACGGCTGGGCGCTGTGGGCCACCACGGCGGTGGCGCGAAACCGCGTCGGCACACAGCTCTGGGGGATCAACAACATCTCCGGCGGCATCTTCGGCGTGCCGATGGCGTTCCTGGTCACCTATGTGGTCAGCCGGATCACCACCGCGCCCTCCCAGGCGATGCAGGACTTCGTCGAATCGATCCGCATCCCCAGGGGTGGCGTGGCGCTGGTCGACAAGGAGCAGGCGGTCGAGTAGCCAGCCTGCCTGTGCCACCTTCGGGGGCGAGGCGGCGGTACCGCCTCGCCCCTTTCGTCTTGGTACGACGATGACCGGCGAGCCTCATTTCATCCTCTCCTACCTGCCGTTCTGGGTGCCGCTCTATGTGCTCGCGGTGCTCGCCTGGACGTCGCTCGGCCGGTTCCTGATGCAGGTCTTCGTCCGGCCCGACAGCCCGAACTACATCTGGCGTTTCTTCCGCCTGCTCACCGACTGGTGGCTCGCTGCGATCCGCGCGATCACGCCGCTCTACGTCAGCCCGTTCTACCTGCCGCTGCTGGCCGCACTCTGGGCGTTCGGGCTGCGCTTCGTGTTCGCCATCACGATGTTCGCGCTCGGCCTCGCGCCGAGGGTCTCGGAACTGCGCGGCGGGTGACGATGACGCCGCAGGGCTTGTTCGTCGCCATCCTGGCCGTCTCGATGACCGGCGCGCTCGCGCACATGATCGGCGGCTCGGTCGTGTTCTTCATCGTGTTCCAGACCGCGCCGCTCTGGTGGCCCGAGGTGTTCGGCTTCTACCCCGTGGTCATCGCCTATGCGGCCTCGCTGCTGATCGCCACCGCGACACTGATGCTGGGCGGCGTGCCGGCGGCGCTGGTCGAGCGCTTCACCGGTGCGACCCATCCGGAGCCGGCGGCGATGTGGACCTGGCTCGTTGCGGTAGCGCTGCTCACGCTCGCGGGACTCGCGATCGGCTTCGGCTGACGGCAGAGTTGCGTCCGACGGGGAGCGTTCGATGGACCGCATCCTGGCCGTGGCCGACCAGACCATCCGCCGCGCCTGCGCCTTCGCCGGGCTGGGCGTGGGGCTGACCATGCTGGCCCTCTCCTTCGACATGGTGCTGGCGTTTCGCGCCGGTGCGGTGCTGACCACCGCGGTGTTCGCGATGCTGCTCTGGCTCGGTCATCGCGCGCCGCGGGCCGATGTCCGGCGTACCGAGCTCTGGTCGGTGGTTGGGCGCGGGCTCCAACTGTCGCGCGAGCGGGCGCAGGCGGTGCTGGGCGGCGTGCTGCGCGAGCGCTATCTCTGGCACGCCGACCGCGCTGCGGTCATGGCGGTCGGGCTCTGGGGGCTGGCCGGGATGACGTGGCTGCTGCGGTTCGCGCGCGCCGTGCCGGTGCCGGCCTGAACCGGCTCAGCCCTGCGGCGGTGCTGTGAGCCGTTCCACGCTCCCAAGCCGGGTGATGCGCGCGACCGCAGGGGCGTCCGCAAGGGCCGGAGACAACCCTGCGACAACCAGCACCGCCCCGGCCGGCAGGCCGCCCGCCGCGCGCGCCTCCTCGGCGGCCCCGACCAGCGCCGCCCCGACATCCACGGTACCGCGCCACCCCTCGGGCTCAACGCTCGCGGCGAGCGGCTTGAGCACCGCCTGCCGCCAGCCGGACCGGGCGGGCGGGCCGAACAGCACGAGGCCGAGCCCGGCAAGATCGGCGACATGCTGCGGCAGGTCAGGCGGGCCCTCGGCGAACCGGGTTGCGCCTAGGTCGATCGCCGGGTGCAGCGACGCAAGCCGTGCGAGCACCTCCTGCCCGCGCCACGGTCGCTCCCGCGCCGGCAGCGGCTCCGCAAGCTGGCCGACCACGGCGAGGGTGCAGCGGCGCCGTCCCGGGCCGGGTGGGGGCACCACGCGCGGACTGCGCAGCAGGCGTCCCTCGATCACAGGTCCGGCGATCAGCCCCGCGCCGTCGACACCGGGCGCCAGCCGCAGCCCTACCGATACGAGGCCAAGATGGTCGAGCGCAAGCGCGGCGATCCGCCGTCCGGCAGCCATGGTCGTCGGCCGGCAGGTCTCGGGCAGGACGAGCGGGGCGTCGGCATCGGCGACCGCCTCGGCGACCAACGAGGCCGCCTGGCGCGCAGCGGTGGAGGTGAACCGCGGCATCGGTACCGTCAGTTCAAGGGTGGCAGGGCGGGCACGATTTCCTCCATCTGGAACCCGCCCTCGGGGATCGCATCGATGGCCTCACCGGCCGGCGTCGGCGCGGAGGAATAGAGATAGTCGGGCAGGAACAGCGCAACCTCCGGGTACACGTAGAGCGCCGCCATGCAGAGCAGCACGATGCCGACAAAGGGCAGGCAGCCCTTGAAGATCTCCTGGATGCGCACGTGCGGTGGTGCGACGCCCTTCAGGTAGTACGCCGCCATCGCCACGGGCGGGGTCATGAAGCTGGTCTGCAGGTTCAGACCCACCATCACGCCGAAGAAGACCGGATCGATGCCGAACGTGTCGAGCAGCGGCAGGAAGATCGGCACGAAGATCAGCACGATCTCCGACCATTCCAGCGGCCAGCCGAGCAGGAAGATGATCAGCTGGGTGACGATCATGAAGCCGATCGGCGAGAGGTCGAGGTAGTTCACCATGAAGTCCTCGACCACGTGGTGGCCGCCGAGCCAGCCGAACACCGAGGTGAAGATGTAGGCGCCGACGAACAGCCAGCACACCATCGCCGAGGTGCGCGCGGTGAGGAACACGCTCTCCTTCAGCTTCTTCCAGGTCAGTCCGCGATAGGCGACGGCGAGCAGAAGCGCGCCGAGGCTGCCCATCGCCGCGGCCTCGGACGGGGTTGCGAGCCCGAACAGGATCGCACCCAGGACTGCGGCGATCAGCAGGGCGAGCGGAACGAAGGAGGTGATCAGCGCCCAGACGATCTCGAGGAACGATCCGGCCGCCATGTGCGCCGGCAGGCGCGGCGCGCCCTTCGGGTTCACCAGCGCGAAGACGAAGGCATAGACTATGTACATCCCGGCCAGCAGCGCGCCCGGCAGGAAGGCCGCCGCATAGAGCCGGGCCACTGACACGCCGGCCGTCGCGCCATAGAGGATGAACATGATCGAGGGCGGGATCATGATGCCGAGGCAGCCGCCCGCGCAGGTGATCCCTGACGCAAGCCGCGTGTCGTAGCCGGCGCGCAGCATCGCCGGATAGGCGAGCAGGCCCATCAGCGTCACCACCGCACCGACGATGCCGGTGGCGGTCGCGAACATCGCGCAGGTGATCAGCGTGGCGATCGCGAGCGCGCCGGGCAGCGCGCGCGAGGCGAGCTGAAGCGCATGGAACAGGCGCTCGAGAATGTTCGAACGCTCGATGACGTAGCCCATGAAGATGAACAGCGGCACGCTGATCAGCACGTCGTTGGCCATCACCGCGTAGGTGCGCTGCACGGCGAGATCGAACACGCGGTCGCCCAGGCTCGAATAGCCGAACGCGATCCCCATCGCCATCAGCGTGAACGCAACCGGGAAGCCCAGCAGCACGATCACGATGAAGCTGCCCAGCATCACCATGCCGAGGACGGGGTCGCTCACCGCCGCGCCTCTGCTGCCGCCTTTGCCTGCGCGGCCTCGGCGGCGTGCTGGGCGGCCGCCAGCGCCAGCGCCTGCGCCTCGGTCTCCTCCACATCGGCGAGCTTCTCGGGCCACTCCCCGGTGCGGATGGTGATCACGCAGCGCGCCATCTCGGCGAGCCCCTGCAGCAGCATCAATGCGCCGCAGAACGGGATCAGGAACTTGAACGGCCAGATAGAGGGCCCGCCCGGCGTCAGCGTGGTGCGCTCGTTGTGCTGATAGGCGATGTAGAAGAACTCCCAGCCGAACCAGATCAGCGCCAGCATGCCGGGCACAAAAAAGACGATGTAGAGTGGCAGATCGAGCATCGCCTGCCGGCGCGGCGACATTGCGCGATACATGAAATCGGCGCGGACATGGCCGTTGCGGCTGAGCGTGTAGGCGCCCGCCATCATGAACAGGAAGCCGTAGAGCATGTAGGAGGTGTCGAAGGCCC
>NZ_JBHYDW010000066.1:20203-23167 GCF_051860475.1 Elioraea sp.
GGTCGGCGCGCGGAACAGGTAGCGCGCGAACACCTCATAAACGATCGCCCCGGTGAGCGCGATGATCGCCCAGCCGCCGAGCTTGCCGGCGACGGTGCTGATCCGGTCGATGGTGAGCAGGACGGGCTGCATCTGCGTCACGTCCGTTCCGTCAAGGCGACGCCCGCCCCGGGGAAACCGGAGCGGGCGCCGTGACTGTGGCGGCGGTCAGCCGCGGGCGAAGAAGTGGTTGAACGCGAGCACCGACGGCGCCTCGTTGCGCAGGAAGTAGGTGCCGGTGCGGCGACACCAGTCGCGCTGGCTGTCGCAGACCTTCTTGAAGAACGGACCGGCCGCCGGCGAGGAGGTGTCGCCCTCGAGCTTGGCCACGACCGCATCCCAGGCGCGCAGCTGCGCCTCCAGGATGGGCCGCGGCGTGGTGATGGCGCGCACGCCCTGGCGCTGCGTCATCTCGATCAGGTCCTTCGGGTACCGCTCCTGGATCTTCCAGCTCATGTCGGAACTGGACGCCTCGACGGCGAAGCGGACGATCGCCTTGAGCTCGGCAGGCAGCGCCTCGTACTTCTGCTTGTTGAACAGGATCTCGAACGACTCGACGTGCTGGTGGAACGACTGGAGCATGTACACCTTGGCGACGTCGGGGAAGCCCAGCACACGGTCCGAGGACGGGTTGTTGAACTCCGCGCCGTCGATCACGCCGCGCTCCAGGGCCGGAACGATCTCGCCTCCCGGCAGTGCGACCACCGCCATGCCGAGCTCATTGAACAGCTCGGTGGCGAGCCCCACGGTACGGAACTTCAGCCCCCGCAACTGCTCGACGCGCTCAACCGGGTTCTTGAACCAGCCGAGCGGCTGGGTCGGCATGGGCCCGGTCAGGAACCCGACGATGTTCAGCCTCAGAACATCGTTGATCATCTCGTTGTACAGGGCCTCGCCACCGCCGTGGTAGAACCAGCCCAGGAAGTTGTTGGCATCACGGAACCAGGGCGGCGAGGTGCCGAACAGGCTCGCGGCCTTGTTCTTGCCGTACCAGTACACCGTCACGCCGTGTGCGCCATCCAGCGTGCCAGAGTGCGTCGCATCCATCACCTGGAAGGCGCCGACCACGGCGCCGGCCGGCAGCAGCTCAAGGCGGAGCCGACCACCCGCCATGTCGTTCACACGCTTCACGTAGTCGCCGGCGATCTCGTGGAAAATGTCGCGCGCGGGCCACGTGGACTGGAAGCGCCAGGTGATCGTCTGCGCCCGGCTCACCTGGGGTGCGGCGAGGGTTCCTGCCGCCGCCACCGCGCCGCCAACCGCTGCCGTCTTGAGAAAGCCACGGCGGCCGGGACGCTGGGTCTTCACATCGGTCATGCTCTGCATCCTCCCTGTAGGACAAGCCGGCTGACTTGACTGCAAGCCAAACGCCGACGTTTGATCCAGAAACCACAGCGCTGCGCCGCTTACAAGAACTTGCGCGCCCCACAGCACCGTGAGGGGGTACCGTCACAACCCATGCGGGCACACCGCGGGTCCGAGGTTTCCTTTGACACGCCGCGGGCGCAGAGGGATCATTTGTATACGAACGATCCAGGAGGACTGCCCTTGGTCCTGAAGGACCTTTCCCGCGTGGTCCACACCGATCCGTCAACGTATGCACTGGAAGATCAGGTGGGCCATCTCCTCCGACGGGCCCACCAGCGCCACGCTTCGATCTTCCAGGACGGGATCGGCCAGGCCGCGTTGACGCCGATGCAGTGGGCAGCACTGGTCACGCTGGTCCGCGACGGCCAGGCGAGCCAGAATCAGCTCGGCCGGTTGACGGCGATGGACCCCGCCACCGTTCAGGGTGTGGTACGCCGGCTGCGTGCGCGCGGGCTGATCACGCGCGCGCCGGACCCGTCCGACCGGCGAGCAAGCCTGCTGACGCCGACCCCTGCGGGCGTCGCCCTCGTTGAGGCCACGCTGCCTGCCGCCGTCGCGATCAGCGACGCGACGCTCGCCCCCCTGAGTCCCGCGGATCGACACATCTTCCTCAAGCTCCTGCAACGGATGGCCTTTGCATGACCACCGACGTCGCCGCCAGGCCGAAGCCGGTCGGCAATCTGAATGTCGAGACCGTGCTGGCGGTCCACCACTGGACCGACACGCTGTTCAGCCTCACCACCACGCGCGATCCGGCGTTCCGGTTCGAGAACGGCGAGTTCACCATGATCGGCATCCCGGTGAACAACAAGCCGCTGCTGCGCGCCTACTCGATGGTCTCGGCGAACTACGAGGAGCAGCTCGAGTTTCTCTCGATCAAGGTACCCGACGGGCCGCTGACCTCGCGACTCCGGTACATCCGGCCGGGCGACGTCCTCTACGTGGGGCGCAAGCCGACGGGCACGCTGGTGGTGAGCTACCTCACGCCCGGGCGGACGCTGTTCCTGCTCTCGACCGGCACCGGCATCGCGCCGTTCATGAGCATCATCAGGGACCCCGAGACCTATGCGCGGTTCGACCGCGTGGTGCTGACGCATACCTGCCGCTTCGAGCGCGAGCTCGCCTACCGCGAGTGGATCACGCGCGACCTGCCGCAGCACGAGTTGCTGGGCGAAGAGGTGCGCGCGAAGCTCGTCTACTACCCGACCGTGACGCGCGAGCCGTTCCACCGCCAGGGGCGGATCACCCAGTTCATCGAGGACGGCACGCTGTTCGCCGATCTGGGACGGGGTGGGTTCGATCCGGTCGAGGACCGGATCATGATCTGCGGCGGGCCCGACATGCTCGCGGAGTGCCGCCGCGTAGCCGAGCGCGAGGGGTTCGAGGAGGGCTCGTCCGGTACGCCGGGGACCTATGTGATCGAGAAGGCGTTCGTGGAAAAGTAACGGCAGGGGCGAAGGGCCATTGGCCCTTCCCCCCGCACCCCCCATCCCGGGAGGGCGTCGCTACCCGTGGGGCCGGCCCGCGGCCCCACCCACCGGCGGGCCCCCCAGACGG
>NZ_JBHYDW010000067.1:0-22977 GCF_051860475.1 Elioraea sp.
TTGCTCGCCCGCTTGAATCAGATCCCGCCCGCGTCGGGGAATCCCCCTTGGGAGTCTCGCTCAGAAGGACTTGGTATGAAGGCGCCTACGCGGCGCGGGCGTCCTCGCGGATCATCGCGGACGCCCGCTCCGCCACCATCAGCACCGCCGGCTGGATGTTGGACGACGGCACGAGCGGGAAGACGCTCGCATCGACCACGCGCAGCCCGGCCACACCCTTCACGCGCAGCCGCGGATCGAGCGGGGCCGCGTCATCGTCGCCCATCCGCACCGTTCCGCAGGGGTGATAGACGGTGGAGGCGACTGAGCGCACCCACTCGGACAGCGCCGCGTCGGTGGTGACTGCCGCACCGGGCTGGATCTCCGCCTCGATCAGCGGCGCGATCGGCGGCGTCGCGGCAATCGTCCGCGCGCGCTTCACTCCTTCGACGGTCAGGTAGAGGTCGTTCGGCGCGCTGAAGTAGTTGGGCGTGATGCGCGGATGCGTCTCCGGATCGGGCGAGGCGAGGGAGATCTCGCCGCGGCTGTCCGGCCGGCAGACATTCACGTTGATCGTGAATCCCGGATGCGGATGCAGCCCCTCGGCGAGGTTGGTGAAGCTGAAGTTCAGGAACTGGAGCTGCACCTCCGGCTCCTCCGCACCCGGCGTGACGCGGGTGAACAGGCACGTGTCGGCCGCACCGACCGAGAGCGGTCCCTTGCGCGTGAACAGCCATTCCAGGCCCATGCGCACATGGCCTAACCAGGATGACGTCATCTCGTTCATCGTTCCGGCCGGACGGGTCCGGTAGGGCATGCGTACGACCAGATGGTCCTGCAGGTTCTTGCCCACACCCGGCGAACGCACGACCGCGGCGATGCCCAACGCGGCGAGCGCGTCGGGATCGCCGATGCCGGAGAGCATCAACAACTTCGGGCTCTCGATCGCGCCCGCGCTGACGATCACCTCGCGCCGCGCCGTCCAGCGCGTCGGCCCGGCGGGGCCGCGTCCCTCCACCGCCCGCGCGCGCCCCTCGGCGATGACGATGCGATGCGCGCGCGCGCCGGTCACCACGCGCAGGTTCGACCGCGACCGCGCCGGCTTCAGATAGGCGCGCGCTGAGCTGACCCGCCGGCCCCGGCTGACATTCACCGGCATCACGCCCGCACCCTCGTACCAGGCGCCGTTGAAATCCGCGCAGGCGGTCTCGCCGGCGGCGTGGCAGGCGTCGAGGAAGGCGTGCCCGGCCTCGGAGCGGTACGGCGCCGGGCCGCAGCGGATCGGCCCCGCGGTGCCGCGCCACTCGGACGGCGGACCCTCCCAGCACTCCATCGCCTTGAACGCGGGCAGGCACGCCTCGAACGACCAGCCGCGCGCGCCGGATTGCGCCCAGCGGTCGTAGTCGCGCGGGGAGCCGCGCAGGAACGCCATGCCGTTGATGCTGCCGGAACCGCCGAGCACGCGCCCGCGCGGCCACTTGATGCGCCGTCCGTCGAGCCCCGGATCGGGCTCGGTCTCGTATTTCCAGTCGAACGTCCCGGCCAGGAACAGCCTGGCGTAGCCGGCGGGCAGGTGAATCCAGGGGTGGCGGTCCTCGGGCCCCGCCTCGAGCAGCGTCACGGTGACCGAACGGTCCTCCGAGAGCCGGGCGGCGAGGATGCAGCCCGCGCTGCCGCCGCCGACGATCACGTAGTCCGACTCCGAAGCCGCCGTCACGCTGTCCTCCCCTGGTGGCGCACGCACGGTATCGGGGCGCCGGCGCGGGTCAACCAGGGCTGGCCCTTGCCGCCTTCGCATGTGCACAATCGCGTTCCGTGGACACCTCGCCGACCCCCTTCCTCGACGCCGCGGTCGAGGACCTGCTCGAGCTTGCGGCCCGCGCCCGGGCCGCCGCTGCCGCCGACCCGTTCGGCAACCCGGTGCTGTCGGTCGCGCTGGGGATCAGCCGGCGGATCGATGACGGGGCGCTGAACGAGGCGTCGCTCGGGGCGGTGCTGCGCCGGCTCGCCGACGATGCCTTCCGCGACCGTGCCGTCCGCCTCGCGCGCTACGTGGGCGAGACCGGGCCGCAGCAGTTCGCGACGCTCGCCGCGCGCATCGTCCGTCCCGATCCCGCCGACAGTCCCGTGCCCTGGGCCGGCTACCGCGCCGCGGTCGAGCGGCCGCGCTACGCCGCGGTGTTCACCGCCCACCCCACCTTCTCGATGCCGTTCCCCGCGGCCGCCCTGCTCGCGCGCGCCGCGCATGACGAGACCGCCGGGCGCACCGCCCCGCCCACGCACCGTCCGGCGCCGATCACGCTCGACGAGGAGTTCGCTCAGGCGGCCGGGGCGATCGCGCATGCGCGGAACGCGATCGACGCGCTGGTCGGCGCGCTCGTGTCGGCCGCGCGCGCCGCCTGGCCGGACCGCTGGGCGACGCTGAACCCCGCGCCGGTGCTCGCCGCGTCCTGGGTCGGCTACGACACGGACGGGCGCACCGATATCGGCTGGGCCGACACGATCCGGTTCCGGCTGCGCATGAAGGCGATGGGGCTCGCCCGGCTGACCGCGGTCGTGCCGGCCGGACCACTTGCCGACACGGTCGCCGCCGCGCTCGCCGAGACCGACCGGCAGCACGCGCTCTGCCCCGTCGGCACGTCGCCCGAGCCCGACGACGTGCAGCGTTTCGCGTGCGCGCTGGTCGCCGGACGCGAAACGGCGCTGACCGGGATCGAGACGCTGCGCGGCCAGTTCGACGCCGCGATCGCCGCGGCCGACGACGCGGCGCGCCCGGGACTCGTGGTCGCGCGCGCGGGGCTCGTCTCGCACGGGCTCTCGCTCGCGCATACCCATGTGCGTCTGAACGCGCAGCAGGTGCACAACGCGCTGCGCCACCGCCTCGGCTTCGACGCCATGCCCGAGGACCGTGCGCGGCGCCGCGGGCTGATCGCCGCGATCAACACGGCGCTCGGTACGGTCCGCCCGGTGCCGGTGGATTTCGGCGCGGTGCTCGCCGAGCAGTCCTCGGCCGCGCGGCTGATGATGACGCTCGCGCAGATCCTGAAGCACATCGACGGATCGCAGCCGATCCGCTTCCTGATCGCCGAGACCGAGACGGGCTACACGCTGCTCGCGGCGCTATGGCTCGCGCGCCGCTTCGGGGTGGAGGAGCGGGTCGAGATCTCGCCCCTGTTCGAGACGCCCGAGGGGCTCGAGCACGGTGCGCGGGTGCTCGAGGAGGCGCTGCGCTCGCCGCATTTCCGCGCCTATCTCCGGCGCACCGGGCGGCTCTGTCTCCAGTTCGGCTACTCGGATTCCGGGCGCTTCGTCGGCCAGCCGGCCGCCTCGTTCCTGATCGAGCGGCTGCGCCTGAAGCTTGCCGAGACGCTGCGGCGATTCGACCTGGGCGGGCTCGAACTGGTGCTGTTCAACACCCATGGCGAGTCGATCGGACGCGGCGCGCATCCGGGAAGCCTCGCCGACCGGCTGGAGTATCTCGCGCCGGCGCAGTCGCGCGCGCGCTTCGCCGAGGCGGGGTTGTTGGTGCGCGAGGAGTCGAGCTTCCAGGGCTCGGACGGATACCTGCTGTTCGGCACCCCCGAACTCGCCTCGGCCGCGGTGGCGCGGATCGCCGAGCACGCGCTCGCCCCACCGGCGGCCCCGGACGATCCGATCTATGCCGAGGCCGACTACGCCGCCGAGTTCTTCGGCACCGTGCGCGCTGCGGTGGAGGGGCTGGTGCTCGATCCGGGCTACGCCGCGCTGCTCGGCGCCTTCGGCCCCGCGCTGCTCGACCCCACGGGGTCACGCCCGGCCAAGCGCCAGACCGACGGGATGGGCGGGCCGGCGATGATCAGCCACCCGCGCGAGCTCCGCGCGATCCCGAACAACGCGATCCTGCACCAGCTCGGCTGGCTGGCGAACACGCTGCACGGGCTCGGCCAGGCGGTCGCCCGCGCGCCCGAGACCTTCGCCGAGATGCGCGCGCGGAGCCCGCGCTTCGGCCGGGCGATGGCGATGGCGGCAGCGGCGCGCGCGGCGGGCGATCTCGACATCCTGCGCGGCTATGTCGCCACCCTCGATCCAGGCACCTGGCTCGACCGCGCGCAGCGCTCGACGCGGCCGGGGCGGCGCGAGCAGCTCGCGACCGTCGCGCAGGCGCTGGAGTCGCTCGGCCTCGTCGCCTCGGTGCGCCGGCTGTTCCGGCGTCTCCAGGCCGACGCGCTGGCGCTCGATGCGGCCTGGCGCAGCGAGGGCGCGTCGGACCGGCTGGTGGTGATGCATGCGCTGCGCATCGCCGCGATCCACCGCATCTGGCTGCTGGCCGCGCGCGTGCCCGATTTCAGCCCGCGCCATGGCGTGACGCGCGCCGCGCTGGTGGCGCGCATCCTGCGGCTCGACGTGTCGGACGCGGTCGATCTGCTGGAGGAGGTGTTCCCCTCGCTGCCCGACCCGGCCGCGGCGATGGCGTTCGGTGAGCCGGCGGGGCCGCGCGCCGCCACCACCTACGAGGCCGAACACGCCGAGATCCTCGGCCCGATGCGGCGCTGGTTCGCGCTGGTGCGCGAGGGCTCGGCGGCGATCGCCCACGAGGTCGGATCGTTCGGGTAGCGGGTCAGGCCGCCTGTTCGAGCAGCGCCATCGCCTCGTCAGGGCCGAGCAGGATCTCGGCGAGGCGGGCGATCTCGGCACGGCCGATCCCGCCTTTCGGCGCCGCCGCGGCCGCGCGCATCAGCATGCCGACCGGCTCGCGCGCCGCGGCGAGCGCGCCCTTGAACGAGGCGGTCGCGCCGGCGAGCCGGCCTGCCGCCTCGATCCGCTTGGCGGCATGAGCCGCCGTCTCGAGCGCGCGCACGGCGTCGGCCTCCACCGCGCCCTCGCGCGCGAGCGCGGCCAGCGGCGCGATCACGGAATCGCGCACGGTCGCGGTGAACTGCCCGCCGAGGATGCGCCCGGCTTCGATCGCAAGCGCATCGAAGCGCGGCATGCCTTCCAGCACCGAGACGATCGTCACCAGCCGCATCGCCGCTTGGCCGCGCCGTTCCGCGGCCAGGCCGGGTCCATCGACCGGCTCCAGGAGATCGGCCTTCAGCGCCTCGGCCACCTCGGCCACCACGGAGAACACGCCGGGCCGGTCCAGCTTCGCGGCGATGTCGCGGATGATGCGCGTCACCGACTCGGGGAACTCCGAGTGGAACAGCATCGAGGCGGCGATCAGGCGGAACAGCCCGGGGTCGCGCTGGACGCAGCCGAGCAGCAGGTGCCGGTGCGGCGCGGTCGGCAGCGTCGGGTCGAGGGCCACGCCGTTGCGCGGCAGCATCGCCGCCGCGATCGCCTCGCCGAGCCGCAGCAGCGGCAGGATGCTGCCGAGCGAACGCCCCAGCAGCTGCGCGTCATGGCCGGCAGCGGCGAGGGCGCGGCCGATGCCGCGCGGATCGTCGTGGAACGCCGCGAGCGCGTCGACCGCGCCCGGCCAGAGCCGGCGCCCGACCGCCATCACCGCGAGCGTGTCGTCCGCGCGGCGGCCTTCGGCGAGCCGCTCGCCCTCGGCCAGGGCGGCGGGATCGATGCGCTCACGCACCAGCGCGAACAGCGGCGGCAGCACGCTGCGCGGCAGCCGCAGCGCATCGCGCGGCGCGGCCTCGCCTGCGCAGAGCAGCCCTTCGAACGGCACGACCAGGGCGCGCTGCGGGGTCAGCGGCCGGGGGATATGCAGCCCGGCGATGCGCGGCCGCACCAGCTCGACCAGGTCCTCGACCTCGGCGCGGCGCGGGTGCCGGTCGATCGCCGCGATCACCGCGCGCAGGCGGGCTTCCGGCGCGTTGCGCAGGCTGTTGGCGATCTCGGTGCGGATCGCGCCGTCCGCGGTCATGCGACGGTGCGCGCGAGCGCGCGCTCGTTGCGGGCGATCACGTCGGCCTCGGCGACCTCGGCGAGCCACTCGCTGCCGCGCGCGACCTTGCGCGCGTGGTTCGGCGCGGCGAGCGGCTGCACCGTCGCGCCCGTCACCTCGCGCGGCAGGATGGGCAGCAGCAGATGGAGTTCCGGCAGCACGTGGCGGCGGCTGCCGGGCGCCATGTCCCCGGCCCAGTCCCACAGCGAGACGAGCACCGCCCAGCCGTCGAGCAGCCACTCCGCACGCGTGAGCCTCGCCTTGGTGGCGACGCGATCCTCCGCCCAGGCCATCAGCAGCGCCTGCGGACGCGTCGCCTCCGCGCGGGCGCGTGCCAGCGCATCGGCGGCGAGCGCGGCGGTCATCCTGCCCACATCGAGGATCGCGCGAGCCGAGTCCGGGTCGGCGCGCGGGTCCTCCTCGGCGAGCGCCTTCACCTCGGCGAGCATGCGCTCGACAGCCGCGAGATCGCGCCCGGTCTGGGTCGGCCGGTCGGCCGTGCCGCCGATGCGCGCGAGCACGGCGGCGAGCTCCTCCAGGGTCTGGGCCAGCACCTCCGGCGCGAGGCCGAGGCGCGGCGCGATCGGCGCGAGCAGCGCGGGGGCGAGGTTGATCAGCTCCTGGCGCGAATGGGCCTTGGCGATGGTGTCGGAGCCGGCGAGGCCCGCCTGGCCGAGCAGGGTGGCGAGCAGCGTCGCGTAGCCGCCGCGCCACTCGCGCTCCTCGGCCTCGATCGCGGCGATCGCGGCGCCCTTCGCCGCCTGGCCGCCATAGCCCTCGGCCGACACCGCGCGCGCCGCGCGGCGGATCTCGAGCGGGCTGATCGCGCCCGTCTCCTCGATCCGCTTGAACACCAGCCGGTCATGCACGGTGACGCGGGCGATCTCGACCACCCCTTCCCACGGCCCGACATACCAGCCCGGGCCGCCGGAGGGATTGCGCATGACGACCTCGCGCAGCCCGCCGATGCCGAGCCGCACCCGCGCCTGCTGAAGCAGCGGCGAGGTGAACGGCACGGTCGCGCCGCGCTCGAGGAACGTGGCGGGCTGGAAGTCCGAGAGCAGGGCTCGCGGCGCGGCAGAAGCCGGGGAGGTCATGGATGGTGCGCGTCCCCAGAGTGGGCGATGCCGAGGCGCCATCCTGCCACTGCATGGTTAACGAGATGCTGCGGGCGCGGCGCCCGCGGTCAGCGCCCCTCGAACACCGGCTTCCGCTTGGCCAGGAACGCGCGATAGGCGTTCTGGTAGTCCTCCGTGCGGGTGAAGTCGTTCACCGCCGCCTCCTCCTCCGGCGTGATCGGCAGGGGGCCGCGCAGGCGTTGCAGCGCGCGCTTGTGGAACCGCGCCGAGAGCGGCGCGCCCTCGCAGATGCGCCGGGCGAGCGCCATCGCCTCCGACTCCACCTGGTCGTCGGGCACGACGCGGGAGAGCAGGCCCTTCTGGTACGCCTCGGTGCCGTTGAAGATCCGCCCCTCGATGAAGATCTCGGCGGCGACCGCGTAGCCCGCGATCTGCACCACCGGGTCCATCTCGGCATAGGGGTACCAGATGCCGAGATTGCGCGCGGTGATGCCGAAGCGCATCGATTCCCCACCGACGCGGAAGTCGCACATGGTGGCGATGCCCGCGCCGCCGCCGATGCAGACGCCGCGGATCATCGCGACCGTCGGGTGGCGGCAGGTGCGCAGGGTCTGGAAGGCCTCGTGCGTCACCTCGCCATAGTGATCCTCCTTCTCGCGGTTGCCGCGCTCGGCCTCGAAGGCGGAGATGTCGGCGCCGGCGCTGAACGCCTCCGCACCCGCGCCGCGCAGCACGACACAGCGCAGGCCGTCGTCATCGGAGAGCCGGCGCATCACGGCGCCGAGCGTGCGCCACATCGCGAGATCGAAGGCGTTGCGCTTGGCCGCACGGTCGAACACGACGACGCCGATGTGCTGCTCGGGGCGTTCGGTGCGGATATGCGGGCTCTCGTCCATCGTGGGTCCTTTCAGGAGTCGAACGCGGCACGCCCGTTCACGTGCCGCCAGTGGTGCCAGAGCAGGCGCGCGGCGAGGCCGCGATACGGCGCCCAGGGCTCGGCGAGCGCCCGCAGCGCGCGCTCGGCCGGGCGCGCGGGCAGGCCGCGCAGATCGGCCAGGCTCGCCGCCAGCGCCAGATCGGCCGCCGGGAAGACGTCGCGGCGCTGAAGCGCGAACAGCAGATAGATCTCGGCCGACCAGCGGCCGAAGCCCTTCAGCGCGGCGATCGCGGCGATCGCCTCCTCGTCGGGCATGGCGGCGAGCGCGGAGGCGTCGAGCCGCCCCTCGGCGACCGCCTCGGCGAGTCCGCGCGCATAGGCGATCTTCGGGCGCGAGAGCCCGGCCTGGCGCAGCGCGTCATCGGAGAGGGCCAGGAAGGCGCGCGGGCAGGGGGGTGTCGCGAGGAGCGCCCGGAGCCGGGTCCAGATCGCGGCGGCAGCCAGGTTGCTGATCTGCTGGCCGACGATCGCGGCGAGCAGGCCGGCGAAGCCCGCCTCGCGGGTGCGCCAGGGCAGCTTCCCGGCGCGCCGCTCGATCGCGGCGAAGGCGGGTTCGCGCGCGCAGAGGCGGCGCAGCGCGGCACGCTCGGCCGGCGGGACGGGTGGGGCCTCGGACACGCGGCGGAGACTGCCGCCGCGTGCCCCGGGCGTAAAGTGCGCCGGCCGCGCCTCAGCCGACCCGGCGCAGGCGGCCGGTATCGCGGTCCATCTCGAAGGTCGCGATCACGCCGCCGTTCTCGGTGGTGAGCGTGAACCGCGCCGTGCGGCTGCCGGAGTCCGTCACCTCGCCGATCCGCCAGGTGCGCTCGCCGAACCAGAGCAGGCCGGCCTCGGCGATCTTGCGCACGTCATCGTTGGTCAGGTTCTTGTTGTCGCGGTTGATGAAGAACCCGGCCAACGGGCCGCCGCGATGGTGGTGGCCGCGGTGCCAGCCGCGCTCGCCGCGCATCGCCTCGCGCCGGTCGGCGCGCGGGCCCATCGGCCGGTCGCCGCGCTCCATCATCATGCCGGGGCCGCCGCCCGTGCCCGGCCCGCCCTGGGCGAACGCACCCAGGCTGCCGGCGCCGTAGCCCACCAGCCCCGCCGTGGCGAGCCCGCCTGCCACCAGCGCCACCTTCAAGATCCGGCTCATTCTCGTCCTCCGTCGTGACCATCCCGGGATCGGGACCGCGGGCAGCATGGTCCGGGCGGCTTGCGCGCGTGTGTCGGAGCGCGGGCCGGCGCGCGACGAAGTGTGACGAAGTGCGACAGGCGGCCGGCGCGCAATGCGCCGCAACAGTCCAGGCGTTGCCGCCGCAGCGCGCGCGCGCCACAACCGCGCCATGGCCGAGCCCGCGCCGCATCTCCTGGTGGTGGACGACGACCGCGAGATCCGCGACCTGCTCGCGCGGTTCCTGGAGAAGCACGGGTTCCGCGTCACGACCGCGCGCGACGGGCGGGACCTCCGCCGCGCGATTCCCAACGGCCACTACGCGCTCGTCGTGCTCGACCTGATGCTGCCGGGCGAGGACGGGCTCTCCCTGCTGCGCTGGCTGCGCGAGGAGCGGGGGCGGCTGCCGGTGGTGATGCTGACCGCGATGGGCGAGGAGACCGACCGGATCGTCGGGCTTGAGCTCGGCGCCGACGACTACGTGCCGAAGCCGTTCAACCCGCGCGAGCTGCTCGCGCGCATCCGCGCGGTGCTGCGCCGCACGGACGGCGCGGCGCCCGAGCCAGCCGAGCCGGGCGCGACCTTCCGCTTCGCCGGCTGGACGCTCGAAACCGCGCGCCGCCGCCTGCTCGATCCCTCGGGCACCGAGGTGGCGCTCACCGGCGGGGAGTTCGACCTGCTGCGCATCCTCGCCGAGCGCGCCGGCCGCGTGCTGACGCGCGACATGCTGATGGACCTGCTGCACGGCCGCTCGACCGGCCCGTTCGACCGCGCGATCGACGTCGCCGTCAGTCGGCTGCGCCGCAAGATCGAGGACGACGGCAAGTCGCCTGCCCTGATCAAGACCGTGCGCGGCGGCGGCTATGTGCTCGCTGCTCCGGTGGAACGCGCATGAGGCTGTGGCCCGCCTCGATCGCCGGGCGCACCTTCCTGGTGCTGCTCATTGGCCTGTTCGCCGCGCAGGTGGTCGGGCTGACGATCCACGCCGTCGACCGCGTCGGGCTGCAGCGCGCCGCGCAGGGGCGCGAGGCGATGGCGCGCACCTGGGCGGTCTGGCGCACGGTCGTCACGGCGCCGCCCCCGCTGCGGCCCGACCTGATCGAGACGGTCGAACTGCCTGAGGGGTTCCGCGCGTCGCTCGACCCTGCGCCGTTCGTGCGCGAGGGCGCCGCTCTGCCCGGACCGATGGGCCGGCGGCTGTCGGAGGGGCTTGGGCGGATGGGGCCTCCCCGGCTGCGTCCGCGCGAGGTGCGGGTCGGCGAGGCGCCCGGGGGCGGGGTCGCGGCGGCGCTGCGCCTGCCCGAGGGCGAATGGCTGAACATCGTCGGCCGCTGGCCGCGCCCGCAGCCCTGGTCGTCGCCGGCGTTCCTCGCGGCGCTGGCGGTGATGACGGCCGCTGTGGCGGGGCTGTCGTTCTGGGCGGTGCGGCGGCTGACCGCGCCGCTGCGCGAGCTTGCGGGGGCGGCGGAGCGGCTTGGCCGCGACGTGAGCACACCGCCCCTGCCGGAACGGGGCCCGCGCGAGGTGGCGCAGGCGGCCGCGGCGTTCAACACGATGCAGGCGCGGATCCGCCGCTTCGTCGAGGACCGCACCGCGATGCTGGCGGCGATCGGGCACGACCTGCGCACGCCGATCACGCGGATGCGGCTGCGCGCCGAGTTCGTCGAGGACGAGGGCGTGCGCGCGAAGATGCTGGCCGATCTCGCCGAGATGGAAGCGATGGTGGCGGCCACGCTCGCCTTCGCGCGCGACGATGCGGCCGCCGAGCGGGCGGTGCCGCTCGATCTCGTCGCGCTGCTGCGCACGGTCGCGGACGAGGCGAACGATGTCGCCGGGCGTGAGGTGGTGACGGCCGAGGCGTCGGCGCATCGGACCGTGACGGCGCGCCCGCTGGCGCTGAAGCGCGCGCTGGGGAACCTGGTGGGGAACGCGGTCGCCTATGCCGGGTCGTGCCGCGTGCGGCTGGCCCAGCCCGAGGGCGGGATGATCCGCATCGCGATCGAGGACGACGGGCCGGGAATTCCCGAGGACGAGCTGGAGCGCGTGTTCCAGCCGTTCCATCGCGTCGAGCGCAGCCGGTCGCGCGAGACCGGCGGAGCGGGGCTCGGCCTGCCGATCGCGCGCACGATCCTGCGCGGCCATGGCGGCGACGTCACGCTTGCGAACCGTCCCGGCGGCGGACTGGCGGTGACGGTGACGCTGCCGGCGTAGCGCCGGGATCAGGCGCCGAGCAGCGACCTCAGCCGCGCGACCGCACTGTCGGGCGTGGTCAGCACGGGCCTGCCGGTGGCCCTGGCGACGACGGGGGCGGCGCGGGCGAGGCTGAACTGCGCGAGCGCGATCGCCTCGCAGTCGCCCAGTCCCTGCGCCGCTTCGGCCGCGCGTGCGTCATGCACCGCCCCGTCTCCCTGCTCCAGCGCCGCCATCGCGCCCTCGGCGAAGCCCTCGCGCAGGTCGAGCGTGATCCCGCGTCGGGCCGCCGCCTCGGCGAATTCGGGGCGCATCGAGTCGAAGGTCGGCCGGAACGTCGCCACCAGCCCGATCCGCCCCGACGGCGCGGCGTCGAGCGCCGCGTCGATCATCGCCTCGTTGGGCTTCAGCACGGGGATCGTCGGATGCGCCGCCTTCACCGCCTCGATCGGTGGGCCGAACGCGCTGCACGTGAACAGGATCGCATCCGCCCCGGTGCGCCGCGCATAGGCGGCGAGCCCAAGGAACCGCTCGGTCATTGCCGGCGTCAGCGCGCCGTCGCGCGCGAGATCGGCCGACAGACTGTCATCGAGCAGGTTCATCAGCATCGGCTCGGGCCAGAGCCGCGCGAACGCCTCCATGATCGCCGGCGGCGAGAGACGGAGCGCGTGGATCAGCGCGATGCGGGGGGCGGCCATGGTCAGCGTCCTGCACAGGAGACCAGCGGGGAGGGGAAGTCGACGCAGCCGGGGAATCCGATCTCGCCGCCCTCCAGCCGCTGCACGCGGAGCAGGTTCGGATCGCCGTCGCAGCCGAATCCCATGCCCGCCATGCGCGCGAACGGCCCGGGCGGCCGGGCGACCGGCCGGAGCCGGATCTCGACGCCCTCCGGCGTGGCGCGCACGGTCTCGATCAGCCGCTGCTGGAACACCGGCTCGAGCAGCGTGGTGTGCAGCACGATATCGCGGGTGAAGATCACCGTCGGCTGGGCGAGGCAGGCGGCGGCGGTCGCACCGCGCAGCGGCGGTGTGTGCCCGCCGCTCCAGGCGCCGTAGAGCCAGGCATGCGGCTCGGTCTGCGCGGATGCGGCGGCGGGCGCGAACAGGACGACGATCGCAAGAGCAAGGCGGCGCAACGGTGATCCCCCGGAGTCTGAGACAACGGCCCGACCCTAGCGGAGGCGGCGCCGCGGCGGAACCTCAGGCGCGCGCCGGCACGGCCATACCTGGGTCGCGGACGGGAATGTGCACCGCGGCGGCGAAGGCGCCGGCCAGGATGGCGATGATCCACATCAGGTCGTAGCTGCCGGTGCGGTCCCAGATCACGCCGCCGAGCCAGGCACCGGTGAACCCGCCGATCTGATGGCCGAGGAAGACCAGCCCGAAGATCGTCGCCAGCCACTGCGTACCGAACCGCCGCGCCACCAGCGCCACCGTCGGCGGGACGGTGGAGAGCCACAGCACCCCCATCGCGGCGCTGAACAGCGCCAGCGTCAGTTCGGTCTTCGGCCCGAGGAAGAACACGGTCATCACGACGGCGCGGCCGCCATAGATCAGCATCAAGAGCTCACGCCGGCGCCACCTGCCGGTCAGTTCCCCCGAGAGCAGCGAGCCGGCGATGTTGAACAGCCCGATCAGGCTGATCGAGGTGGCACCCCAGGACGGATGCAGCCCGCAGGAGGCGACGAAGCCCGGGATGTGCACGGTCAGGAACGAGACATGCACGCCGCAGACGAAGAAGCCCCAGAACAGGCACCAGAAATAGCCGGTGGAGAGCGCCTCCTTCAGCGCCACGCCGGCGCCGACCGAGCGGCCCTCGGTCGGCGGCGCCGGCCGGTCGGCGAGCGGCAGGGCGAGCGGGATCGCCACGAGCGCCACCGCCGCCATGGCGAACAGCGCGCCCTGCCAGCCGAAGGCGTCGATGCCAAGCTGCACCAGCGGCACCACCGAGAACTGGCCGAAGGAGGAGCCCGCGGTCGCAAGCCCCGTGGCGCGCGCGCGCCAGTCCTGCGGCAGCAGGCGCGAGAGGCTCGCCATCACGATCGGGAAGCCGGCGGCCGAGACCGCCACCCCCATCACCAGCCCGGCGCCGAGGAAGAACACCGCGAGCGAGGAGGCGAGCGCCATCACCAGCAATCCGCCGGCATACAGCAGCCAGCCGCCGATCAGCACGCGCTGCCCGCCGATCCGGTCGGCGACGTTGCCGCACATCGGCTGCGAGACGCCGTTCAGCAGCACCTGCACCGCGATCGCGAGCGCGAAGGCCGAGGCGGTCCAGCCCTGGGCGGCCGTCATCGGCGCGAGGAACAGCCCGAAGCTCTGCCTCAGCCCCATCGAGAGCGCGCAGAGCACCACGGCACAGAGGAGCAGGAGCCGGACGGGCATGCGGGGGCGAGCCTAGCCGAGCGCGGACCCGCGTCCAATCGATAGCGCTGAGGTGAGCCATGCGCCTTGCCGATGCCACGCTCGCGTGGCAATCCCCGGCAGCCCTCCGACCGACGGACGCTACGTGGAACTGCCCTTCCTGCACACGCTCTACCGGCGCGTCCTGACGCTCGCGGCCCATCCGCAGGCGCGGGTGTGGGTGTTCATCATCGCCTTCGTCGAATCCTCGGTGTTCCCGATCCCGCCCGACGTGATCCTCGCGCCGATGGCGGTGGCGCGGCCCGACCGGTGGCTCTCCTCGGCGCTGATCTGCACCGCGGGCTCGGCGCTCGGGGGCCTGCTCGGCTATGCGATCGGCTGGGGGCTCTACGAGGCGATCGGCGTGCCGATCATCGAGCTCTACCGGATGCACGAGGCGTATGAGCGGTTCCGCGCGCTCTACCTCGAATACGACTGGATGGTGGTGGCGATCGCCGGGTTCACGCCGATCCCCTACAAGCTCGCGACCATCGCCTCGGGTGCCGTGCAGATGGCGGTGGTGCCGTTCTTCATCGCGAGCGCGCTGTCGCGCGGGGCGCGGTTCCTGATGGTGGCGCTGGTGGCGGCGAAGTTCGGCCCGCCAGTGCTGGCGGTGATCGAGAAGCGGCTGACCCTGTTCACGATCGCCTTCCTGGTGCTGCTGGTCGGCGGGTTCGTGCTCGTGCGGTATCTCTGACGGCGGACGGCCACGCACCCTGCCGCGCGTGGCCGCACTGTCCAGGCAGGCGATGAGGCGTCAGGCGCGGCGAAACGCGCTGGCGCGGGCTCTGCGGGCGGCGGCAAGGCCGAGCAGCCCGGCGGTCAGCAGCGCGAGGCTCGCCGGCTCGGGCACCGGCACGCCAACCACCAGTGTCTGGCCCTTCACCAGCCCCTGCCCGTTCGCCAGTGGCGTCAAGCCGAGCGGGACCCAGTAGGACGACAGATCCGCGGCCCCAAGCGCCGCGACGATCCCGGTGAGCGCCGACTGCGTGTTCGCGTTGATCGTCCGCGTGAACGCGGCGCCGTAGGCGACGTCCCAGATCGCAACCTGGTAGGCGGCCGACTTCGCCGATGTCAGCGTCGCGTTCTGCAGCTCCAGCGTGGCCTGCTCGGCCAGCCAATGGATCTGCTTCTGCTGCCCGAGCGTCAGCGGATAGTCCACCGGCGGCTGGCCCGGCGTGCTGTCGCCAGCCGCTTGGAGCGGGCCGAGCTGATACGTCGTCGGCTTCTTGATGACGTTGAAGATGTCGGCGCAGAACGCGTACCAGTCGCCCGCCGTCGTGGTGAGCTTGAACATGCCGGCCTTGACGGCGCCGATCGCGCCGCTGGGCTCGATGATGGTGACGTTCTGGGATCCTGCCGCGAAGCTGTAGTTGGTCATGGTGATGGTGGATGCAGCCGTCGGCGCGGCGCCCACGGTCGCGAGAATGCCGGCCGCGACCACGGCCGAAGCGGCAAGACGGGCCATCATCATGAGGACATCCCCCGGTAGTGCGAACACGATGCCCGATCCCCCGATCGGACACTTTTCGCGTACGCCATCCGCTGATGGACGTCAAGTCAATTTGATCATGTTGACTTATTTATTGGATGATATGGCCCGAAGAATACAACCTAGACGAGAGCGCCCTTGATCTCGTCCAGACTCGCCGGGTCGTCGATGGTCGGCGGCACGACGTAGTCCTGCCCGTCGGCGATCTTCCGGATCGTGGCGCGCAGCACCTTGCCCGAGCGCGTCTTCGGCAGGCGCGGCACGACGCGGGCGGTGCGGAACGCAGCCACGGGCCCGATGCGCTCGCGCACCATCGCCACGAGCTCGCGTTCAAGCGTCGCCTCGTCCTTGGTCACGCCCGCCTTCAGCACCACGAGCCCCAGCGGCACCTGGCCCTTCAGCGCGTCCTTCACGCCCACCACCGCGCACTCGGCCACATCCGGGTGCGCGGCCAGCACCTCCTCCATCGCGCCGGTGGAGAGCCGGTGCCCGGCGACATTGATGATGTCGTCGGTGCGGCTCATCACCCACACATAGCCGTCGTCGTCGATCATGCCGGCATCGGCCGTGGTGTAGTGGCCCGGGTGCTGGCTCAGATAGGCGTCGCGGAAGCCCGCGTCGTTGTTCCAGAGCGTCGGCAGGCAGGAGGGCGGCAGCGGCAGCCTGACGACCAGATCGCCGATCGTGCCGCGCGGCACCTCGCGCCCGGCCTCGTCGAGCACGCGCAGATCGAAGCCGGGGCTGGGCTTGCCGCCCGAGCCGGGCTTGACCGGAAACAGGCCCAAGCCCCGGAAGTCGCCGGTGATCGCCCAGCCCGTCTCGGTCTGCCACCAATGGTCGATCACCGGCTTGCCGAGCAGTGTCTCGGCCCAGGTGACCGTGTCCGGATCGCAGCGTTCGCCGGCGAGAAACAGCGCCTCAAGCCGCGAGAGATCGTGGCGCCGCAGGATCCGCCCGTCCGCGTCCTCGCGCTTGATCGCGCGGATCGCCGTCGGCGCGGTGAACATCGCCTTCACGCCATGCTGCGCGCAGACGCGCCAGAACGCGCCGGCATCCGGCGTGCCGACAGGCTTGCCCTCGTAGACGATGGTGGTGCAGCCGGCGAGCAGGGGGCCGTAGACGATGTAGGAGTGCCCGACCACCCAGCCGACATCCGAGGCCGCCCAATAGACGTCGCTGGCGCCGACGCCATACAGCATCGCCATCGAGTTCATCAGCGCGACCGCGTGCCCGCCATTGTCGCGCACGATCCCCTTGGGCCGCCCGGTCGTCCCGGAGGTGTAGAGGATGTAGAGCGGATCGGTCGACGCGACCGGCACGCAGGCGTGCGGTGACGCGGCAGCCTCCGCCGCGAGCAGATCCTCGTCGCGACCGGCGGTCAGATCGCAGATATGCTCGGGCCGTTGCAGGATCAGGCAGAACGCGGGCTTGTGCGGGCTGAGCGCGATGGCGGCGTCGAGCAGCGGCTTGTAGGCGATTGTGCGGCCGGGCTCGAGCCCGCAACTCGCCGAAACGATCGCCTTGGGCTTGGCGTCCGCGATGCGGCTCGCGAGCTCGGCGGCGGCGAAGCCGCCGAACACCACCGAGTGGATCGCGCCCAGCCGCGCGCAGGCGAGCATGGCGATCACCGCCTCGGGCACCATCGGCATGTAGACGATCACCCGGTCGCCCGTCGTCACCCCGCGCGCGGCCAGCGCGCCGGCGAGCCGCGCCACCCGATCCGTCAGCGCGGCATAGGTCAGCGCCTCGATCCGCCCGGTCATCGCGCTGTCCCAGATCAGCGCCGGCTGGCCGCCCCGCCCGGCAGCGACATGGCGGTCGAGCGCGTTGAAGCAGGTGTTCAGCCGCCCGCCCGGGAACCAGCGACCGTACACACCCTCGCCGGCGTCGAAGCCGGCCCGCGGCGGCGTGTCCCAGTCGATCAGCCGTGCGCGCTCGCTCCACCACCCGGCGGGCTCGGCCCGCCAGGCCGCGTAGGTCGCCTCGTATCCGCTGGACATGCCGCGCCGCCCCTGTCCGGTCCGCTCCCGCGGCAAGCCTGCGTCAAATCGACCGAATCGTGCAATGTTGGGGACTTCACGGCCTTTTCGTGGCAGGCGCGGCAGGGCAGAATACAATCGTAGGGGGAAGGAACGGGGAATGGCAGACAACCCGACCGACTCGCCCGGCCCGTCGCCGGACGGATTGCTGGCCTGTCTGAGGGCGCTGGCCCAGGAGGCCGAGGCGCTCGGCCTCACCGTGACGCGCGACGCCATCCTGCGCGCCGCCGCCCGGCTGCTCGGCGAGGCGGCCGAACGGCTGCCGGACCATCCGGGGACGGCGCGGCTGCTGGGGGCGGGTGGCGGCTGCGGCCTGAACTGAGGCCGGCAGGCGTCAGGTGGCCAGGACCGGCGTCCGCGCGGGCTCGACGAGCCGCGGCACAGGCGGGCCGAACAGGAAGCCCTGCGCCTCGTCGCAACCCTCGGCGCGCAGGAAGCCGAGTTGCTGCTCGGTCTCGACGCCCTCCGCGAGCACGGGAATGCCCAGACTGTCCGCCAGCGTCAGCACGGCGCGGATGATGGCGCGCGCCTGCTCGCTGCGCTCGATCTCGCCCATGAACGAGCGGTCGAGCTTGATCTTGTCGAACGCGAAGGCCCGCAGCATCGACAGCGATGAGTATCCGGTGCCGAAGTCGTCCATCGCGATCGACACGCCGAGCGCCTTGATCTGGCCGAGCAGCTCGGCGGTGCGCGTGGGCTCGCTGATCAGCGCCGTCTCGGTGATCTCGAGTTCGAGCCGGGCGGGCGGGAGGCCGGTCTCGCGCAGCGTCCGCTCGATCAGCTCGGGCAGGTCGGCCGCGGCGAGCTGAACGGCCGAGACATTCACCGCGATGCGCTGCGGCGCGCGCCAGGTCGCCGCCTGCGCGCAGGCCGTGCGCAGCACCCAGGCGCCGATCGGAAGGATCAGGCCGGTCTCCTCGGCAAGCGGGATGAAATCGGAGGGCGGAATGAAGCCACGCTTCGGGTGGTGCCAGCGCAGCAGCACCTCGTAGCCCGTGATCGCTCCGGTCGCGACCGAGACCTGCGGCTGGTAGTGCAGCGCGAACGCCTCCTGCGCCAGGGCCTGGCGCAGGTCGGTCAGCATCTGGCGGCGCACCCGCACCGCCTCGTCCATCGCCTCCTCGTAACGGCAGACCCGTTCGACCGGCGCGGACTTGGCACGCTGCATCGCGAGCTCCGCATTGTTGACGAGCGCCGTGGCGCTGGCGGCATCATCCGGGAACAGCGCGACGCCGATGCACGCGCCACAGACGATGTCGGTCTCGGCGACCGTGACGGGGTGGCCGAGCGCGCCGGCAAGGCGGTGCGCAAGCTCGAGCGCGGCGTCACGCCCCGAAACCGGTGCCAGGGCGACGAACTCGTCACCGCCGAGGCGGGCGACGGACGCGCCGTCGCCCAGTGTGTGCGCGAGGCGCCGCGCGAGCGTCTGCAGCAGCAGATCGCCGACCGCATGGCCGTAGAGGTCGTTCACCTCCTTGAACCGGTCAAGATCGATCGCCAGCAGCGCGATCCGGCCGGGCGGGGCACAGGCGGCGACCGCACCCTCCAGCGCCTCGAGGAAGCCCGCGCGGTTCGCCAGGCCGGTCAGCCCGTCGGTGCGCGTGAGCTGGGCGATCCGACACTCCTGTGCGAGGCGCGGGCGCAGGTCGCGCACGGCGTACACCATCAGCCCCGGCTCGCCAGGGCGCGCCGGCTCGCTGCTCGTCGCCACCTCCACCGGGATCGCCGCACCCTCGGCCGGGCGCAGTGCCGCGCGCGTGACCGCGCCCTCGCCGATCGCCTCGGGCCCGTCGAGCCAGGCCGCGAAGGCGCCGCCGAGCAGCGCCGCGCGCGGCATGCCCGACAACGCCTCGAATGCGGCGTTCACCTCGACGATCCGGCCGCGCTGCTCGATCACCATGCCGCCCGCGGCGCTCTCCGCGAGATGGCGCAGCCGTGCGGCCGCCTCCTCCCGCGCCTGGTGGTCCACCAGGTAGCTCGCCGCGCCGGTGCCGAGCAGCAGCAGCCCCACGCCCGCGATCGCGACCGCAAGACCGGCGCGCGCCGCATCGGTGGTCGGCGCACCCTCAGGCGGGGCGAAGGGCAGCAGCGTCAGGGCCGCCATGCCGGTGAAGTGCAGCGCGACGATCGCGAGCGCGAGCAGCCCTGCCGCGCCAAGCCGTCCGCCCGCCGAGCTCACCCGCACCGCGCGGCCGAGCGCCAGCGCGCCGAGGCCGATCGCGACCAGCACAGAGGCGGCGACGACCCACGCGTCCCACTGCACCGCGGCCTCGACCGTGACGGCGCCCATCCCCGTGTAGTGCATCGCCGCGACCGTCGCGCCGAGGATCGCCCCGCCCGCCTCGGGCGCGCGCGGATCGCGCTGCGCGGCAAGCGCGAGCGCGCCGGCGCTGCCCAGGATCGCGATCAGCAGCGAGAGCGCGGTCTCGCCGGGCGCGTAGCCGATCGGCACGCCGGGGCGGTAGGCGAGCATGGCGACGAAATGGGTGCACCAGACGGTCGCTCCGGCCGCGACCGCGCCGAGGAAGATCCAGCCCGCGTGCGACAGGCCGAAGCTGGCACAGACACGCGCGCAGAGCCGCACGGACACCCACGCCCCGAGCAGGCAGACCGCGCCGGCGAGCACGACCATCCAGGGGTCGTGTGCGGCGCCGAGACAGGACAGGATACGCATGGGATCGTGGGCACCAACCAATAGCGTCACAGTTCCAGCCGTTCCATGGCCCGCGGCCGGTTAATAATGTACGGCCCCTGGGCTGCCCTGCAGGCGGGGCTGATGCGCGCGGGACGGAGCCATGGGCGAGGGGTTCGGCGGCTGGCTGGGGCGGATGATGCGCGCGACCGCGGGGCATCTGCTGACGCCGAGCCATGACGAGCGCCGTCGCCGCCTGGTCGAGCCGCTGCTGCTGCCCGAGGGGCCGCTGGCGGCCTGTCACTTCGTCGTGTTCGACCTCGAGACCACCGGACTCGCGCCCTCCCGCGGCGACCGGATCGTCGCGATCGGTGCGGTGCGCCTGCGCGGCGGGGTCGTCGACGCCGCCGACAGCTACGCGACCTTCTGCCACCCGGGACGGCCGATCCCGGCCGCCAGCACCGCGATCCACGGCATCACCGACGCAATGGTGCGCGACGCCGTGGGCTGGCCGGAGGCGGTCGCCGCGTTCCACGCCTATGCCAAGGGGGCGGTGCTGGTCGCGCACAACGCCGCCTTCGACCTGACCTGCCTGCATCTCGCCGAGCCGCGCGCCGGCGTCTCGTTCGCCATGCCGGCGCTGTGCAGCATGCGGCTGTCGCTATGGCTCGATCCGACGCAGACGGATCACAGCCTCGATGCGCTGGCGGCACGGCACGGCGTCGTCGTCGCGGGGCGGCACGACGCGCTCGGCGACGCGGTCGCCACCGCGCACCTGTTCGCCGACATGCTGCGCCGCGCCGAACTTGCCGGCGTGCGCGACCTCGACGACCTGATGCGCCGGACGCGGATGCGCGAGTCGATCGCCGCCGGCGCGGTGCAGTTCTGATCGCCGCCGGACGACCAGGCGTGGGTCGCGGGCGCGTCGGCGTGCCCTGCCGCGCCTCGGCGGCGCGCCTGGTCTGCGTCCCGCCCGACCACCCCGTCCGGCTGATCTCGACCCTCGCGCGCCCGGCGCCGGCGCGAGGGGTCTCCCCTCGCCCCCCTCGCATCGGCTAGGTATTGACCCAGAACAAGGCGCGCGCGGGCGCCGCATGGCCCCGTCCGCGCACCGCAACGACTGGGGAGACCGCCGATGCCCGACACTGTCGCGCCCAAGGCCGCCGACACCGTCATTCCCGTCGCGCCCGCGTGGGCGAAGCGCGCGCATATCGATGCGGCGAAGTACCATGCGATGGTGGCGGCGGAGAAGGCCGATCCGATCGCGTTCTGGGCGAACGAGGCGAAGCGCCTCACCTGGATGACACCGCCGACGAAGATCAAGGACGTGGACTACACCGGCACCGTGCACATCCGCTGGTACGAGGACGGCGTGCTCAACGCCTCGGCCAACTGCCTCGACCGCCATCTAGCCGCGCGCGGGGACCAGACCGCGATCATCTGGGAGGGCGACGATCCGAAGCAGAGCGCGCACATCACCTATCGGGACCTGCACGAGCGGGTGTGCCGTCTTGCCAACGCGATGAAGTCGCTCGGGGTGAGGAAGGGCGACCGGGTGACGATCTATCTGCCGATGATTCCCGAGGCGGCGGTGGCGATGCTGGCCTGCGCGCGGATCGGCGCGATCCATTCGGTGGTGTTCGGGGGATTCTCGCCCGAGAGCCTGCACGGGCGGATCGAGGATTGCGCCTCGACCCTGCTGATCACCGCGGACGAGGGGTTGCGCGGCGGGCGCAAGGTGCCGCTGAAGGCGAACGCGGACGAGGCGCTGAAGGCCGCGCCGACGATCAAGGACGTGATCGTCGTGAGGCACACCGGTGCCGCGGTCGGGATGCAGGATGGGCGCGACCATTGGTACCACGAGGTGTGCGCGGCCGCGTCGCCCGACTGTCCGCCGGAGAAGATGGGCGCGGAGGACCCGCTGTTCATCCTCTACACCTCGGGGTCGACCGGCAAGCCGAAGGGCGTGCTGCACACCACGGGCGGCTACATGGTGTGGGCGTCGTTCACGCATCAGAACGTGTTCGACTACCATGACGGCGAGATCTACTGGTGCACGGCCGATGTCGGCTGGGTGACGGGGCACACCTACATCGTCTATGGCCCGCTCGCGAACGGCGCGATCACGCTGATGTTCGAGGGCGTGCCGAACTATCCGACCGTGAGCCGGTTCTGGGAGGTGGTGGACAAGCACAGGGTCAACATCTTCTACACCGCGCCGACGGCGATCCGCGCGTTGATGCGCGAGGGCGAGGCGCCGGTGAAGCGGACGTCGCGCGCGAGCCTGCGCCTGCTCGGAACGGTCGGCGAGCCGATCAATCCGGAGGCGTGGCTTTGGTACTGGCGCAATGTGGGCGACGAGCGCTGTCCGGTGGTGGACACCTGGTGGCAGACGGAGACGGGCGGGATTCTGATCTCGCCGTTGCCGGGGGCGACGGCGTTGAAGCCTGGTTCGGCGACCTTGCCGTTGCCGGGGGTGAAGCCGGTGATCGTGGATGGCGAGGGGCGGGTGTTGGAGGGTGCGACGGAGGGCAATCTCTGCATTGCCGATTCCTGGCCTGGTCAGATGCGCACGGTGTACGGCGACCATGAGCGGTTCGTGCAGACGTACTTCTCGACCTTCCCGGGGAGGTATTTCACCGGTGACGGGGCGCGGCGCGATGCTGACGGGTACTATTGGATCACGGGCCGGGTGGATGACGTGTTGAATGTCGCGGGGCATCGGATGGGCACTGCCGAGATCGAGTCTGCGCTGGTGGCGCATGCGGCGGTGGCGGAGGCGGCGGTGGTGGGGATGCCGCACGACATCAAGGGCCAGGGCATCTACTGCTATGTGACGTTGCGGGCGGGGGTGGAGCCGACGGAGGCGTTGCGCAGGGAGTTGGTGGCGTGGGTTCGCAGGGAGATCGGTCCGATTGCGAGCCCGGATGCGATCCAGTGGGCGCCGGGTTTGCCGAAGACGCGGTCGGGCAAGATCATGCGGCGGATTTTGCGGAAGATTGCGGCGAACGAGACGGAGAATCTCGGCGACACGAGCACGTTGGCTGATCCGGCGGTGGTGACGGAGTTGGTGGCGAACCGGGTCGGGTGAGAAGGGATGGGGGGTGTGGGGGGAAGGGCCTTGCGGCCCTTGTAACTCTGGTGTCCGCAATCGTCATAGAGTGACGGTTGCGGTGGCGGGCGGGAGCCCGACTGGCCCTGG
>NZ_JBHYDW010000068.1:0-22911 GCF_051860475.1 Elioraea sp.
CCGCCTGCGCGCGGCACCCGCGTGCCTATATCCATCACCTGATCAAGTCCGGAGAGATGCTTGGGCCGATGCTGCTGACCTGGCACAACGTGGCGTACTATCAGGACCTGATGCGCGGCCTGCGCGCCGCCATCCTCGACGGCCGCTTCGCAGCACATGCGCCCACGCTCGCCGCCCAGTGGGCACAGGGAGACGAGGCATGACGGGCTACGAGAGCCTGACCCAACTCGGCCGGCCGAGCACGATCCCCGCCTCGCCCGGAGAGGCGGTGATCGAGCGTGTCGCCAATCCGGAGCCGGGCTTCACCTATGTCGTGCGCTTCGTCTGCCCCGAGTTCACCGCGCTCTGCCCGCTGACCGGCCAGCCCGACTTCGCGCATCTGGTGCTCGACTACATCCCCGACGCGTGGATCGTCGAGAGCAAGTCGCTGAAGCTCTTTCTCGCCAGCTTCCGCAACCACGGCGCGTTCCACGAGGCCTGCACGCTGATGGTCGCACGCCGCGTGGTCGATTTGCTCATGCCGAAGTGGCTGCGCATCGGCGGCTACTGGTACCCGCGCGGCGGCATGCCGATCGACGTGTTCTGGCAGACCGGTGCGCCGCCCGAGGGGGTGTGGATCCCGCCCCAGGAGGTGGCGCCGTATCGTGGCCGCGGCTGATCCCAAGGCATTGATCCGCGCCGAGGCGGAACGTCTCGGCTTCGACGCGGTCGGCTTCACGCGCGCCACCCTGCCGCCAGAGGCGCGCACACGGCTCGACGCCTTCCTGGCCGCCGGCCGGCATGGCGCGATGCGCTGGCTCGCTGAGCGCGCGGCACAGCGTGCGCGCCCGCGGGCACTCTGGCCCGAGGCGGTCAGCGTGATCGCGCTCGGCATGTCCTACGCGCCCGACCGCGATCCGCTGGAGACGCTCACGCACCGCTCCGTCGGCACGATCAGCGTCTATGCGCGCGGCCGCGACTACCACGATGTGGTGAAGGGACGGCTCAAGCAGCTCGGCCAGTTCATCCACGCCCGCTTCGGCGCCGCGCTCAAGGTGTTCGTCGACACCGCGCCGGTGATGGAGAAGCCGCTCGGCGCGCAGGCCGGGATCGGCTGGCAGGGCAAGCACACCAATCTGGTCTCGCGCCGGCACGGCTCGTGGCTGTTCCTCGGCGAGATCTACACCACGCTCGACCTGGTACCCGACCCGCCGCATCGCGATCGCTGCGGGTCCTGCCGCCGCTGCCTCGATGTCTGCCCGACCGACGCCTTCCCCGCGCCCTACCAGCTCGACGCGACGCGCTGCATCTCCTACCTGACGATCGAGCACGACGGCCCGATCCCCGAGGCGCTGCGCCCGGCCATCGGCAACCGCATCTATGGCTGCGACGACTGTCTTGCCGTCTGCCCCTGGAACCGCTTCGCGACCACGGCGCGCGAGGCGAAGCTGCACGCGCGCGACGATCTCAACGCGCCGCGCCTCGCCGCGCTCGCGCGGCTTGATGATGCGGCCTTCCGTGCGCTCTTCTCGGGCAGCCCGATCAAGCGCAGCGGGCGCAGCCGCTTCGTGCGCAACGTGCTGATCGCGATCGGCAACAGCGCCGATCCGTCGCTTCTCCCGGTCGCGGAGGACCTCGCCCGCGATCCCGATCCCGTCGTCGCCGAGGCCGCCCGCTGGGCCGCCGCCCGCCTGGTTCCGGAGACCGTTGCATGACCGATGCCAACCGCACCGAGACCGACAGCCTCGGCACGATCGAGATCCCGGCCGACAAGCTCTGGGGTCCGCAGACCGAGCGCGCGCGGAGGTTGTTCAGGATCGGCGTCGAACGCTTCCCGCCCGTGCTGATTCGCGCCGTCGGCCTGCAGAAGCAGGCGGCGGCCGAGGCGAATCTCGAACTCGGCGAGCTCCCGCGCGCGATCGCCGAGCCGATCATCGCCGCCGCCGCCGAGATCGCGGCGAACAGGCTCGACGAGCACTTCCCGCTGCCCGTGTGGCAGACCGGTTCGGGCACCCAGACCAACATGAACGCGAACGAGGTGATCGCGAACCGTGCCGCGCAGATGCTCGACCGCCCGCTCGGCGCGCGCGACCCGGTGCACCCGAACGATCACGTCAATCGCGGCCAATCCTCGAACGACTCCTTCCCGACCGTGATGCACATCGCCGCGATCGAGGCGGTGGAGCACCGCCTGCTGCCCGCGCTCGACGCGCTGCGCTTCGCGCTCTCGGCGCGCGCGGAGGCGTGGGAGCGGATCGTCAAGCTCGGCCGCACGCACATGATGGACGCGGTGCCGATGACGCTCGGCCAGGAGTTCGCCACCTTCGCCGCGCAACTCGCCCACGCGATCGCCCGCGTGCGCGCCACGCGCGCCGATCTCGCCATGCTGCCACAGGGCGGCACCGCCGTCGGCACGGGGCTCAACCGCCATCCGGCGTTCGATCGCGTCTTCTGCGAGCGTCTCTCCGCGCTGACGGGGCGCGCCTACACGCCGGCGGCGCTGAAGTTCGAGCCGATGGCCGCGCATGACGCGCTGGTCGCGCTCTCGGCCGCGCTCTCCGGCCTCGCGGTCACGCTCATGAAGCTCGGCAACGACATCCGCCTGCTCGGCTCGGGGCCGCGCGCGGGGCTGGCCGAGCTGATCGTACCGGCCGACGGGCTCTCCTCCTCGATCATGCCGGGCAAGACCAACCCGACCCAGGTCGAGGCACTGACGCAGGTCTGTGCGCTCGCAATCGGCAACCACACGACGGTCACGCTCGCCGCGAGCCACGGCCACCTCCAGCTCAACGTGTTCAAGCCGGTGATCATCCACGCCGTGCTGCAATCGGCCGGTCTGCTCGCCGATGCGGCCGACGGCTTCGCGCGCAACATGATCGAGAAGCTTCAGCCCAACGAGCCGCAGATCGCGCGCCACGTCGCCAATTCGCTGATGCTGGTGACCGCGCTCAGTCCGAGCCTCGGCTACGACCGCGCGGTCGCGATCGGCAAGAAGGCGCTCGCCGAGAACATCACGCTGCGCGAGGCGGCGGTGGCACTTGGTCACCTCACGGGAGAGGAGTTCGATGCGCTGGTGCGCCCCGAGGAGATGACGCGCCCCGGCGTGACGCTGCCGGGCGGCGGATGACCGCTCGGCATCTGGAGAAGCGCTCGGTCAGTCTGGCCGGGCATCGGACCTCGGTGGCGCTCGAGCCGCCGTTCTGGACCGCTCTCGAAACGGCTGCGCGGCGCCGGCGGGTCTCGCTCGCGGGCCTCGTCGCCGCGATCGATGCCGGCCGCACCGACCCCGCGATCCCGCTCTCCAGTGCGTTGCGGGTGTTCGCGCTCGCCGAGGCTCAGCGCGTCGGCTGAGCCGCCCGTTCGGCGAGGAATCGTGCGGCCCCGGCCGTCTCGGCTGCCCGCAGCGGCGCCTGCCACGACCCGGTCGCCCGCAAGCCGATCCGCGGCAGCGGCTCGGCGCCCAACGGCGCGATCGTGATGCCGAGATCGAGCGAACCGCCACGCAGATCGATCTCGCCGAGGACCTGCGCCGTGCCGGCCGAAGCCACAAGCTGGGACTGACCGAGTGACGCCACGCCGTCGTTGATCGTGAACCGCGCCTCGAACCGGTCGAAGCCGGTCGCGCCCTCGGCCAGCGCGGCGCGCAGCGCGGCGAGACCGTCCGCAACCGGCACCGGGCTCTGCAGCGCATCGGCAACCTGGCCGAGGTCAAAGCCGATCAGCACGCCGTCGCTCGCCGCCACGCGCCCCTCGCCCGAGAGCGAGGCGAGCATCGTCAGCGGGCTGCGGCCGATCGCGTTGAGCCGTGCCTCGGCCGTGACGCGTCCGCCGCCGAGATCGAACGCGATCCCGAACAGCGGCCCCGCGAGTACCGCATCGGAGATCGATCCCTCGGCCACGAAGACACCGTCCACCGGATCGAGGCGCATCATGCCCTGCACTGTTCCGCCGCCCGCCGTCCCGGCGAGACGCGTCACCGCCACCACGCCATCCGCAAGTTCGACGGCAGCCTCCATGCGCGACAGGGCAGCCTGTCCACCCACCGACAGTTCCGCCGCGCGGAGCACCACGGCCGCAGTCCATCCCGGGAGAATCGCATCGGGCAGCAGCGACGGGTCGCGCGGATCGATGCCGGGCAGCGGCAGGTTCTCGGCCTCCACCGTCAGCGCGGCGCGACGCGCATCCGCATCGACCGCGATCTCGCCGGAAACCTGGGCGCGCAGTCCGCCGATGCCGACCTCCGTGGCACGCAGCGCGACGCGCCGGCCATGCTCGGTGCGCTGTGCGGTGGCCACGCCGACCAGCGTGAGCGCACCCTCGCCGAGCCATGGCGTCGGGTCAGCCACCCCCAGGGCCTGCAACAGACGCGTCGCGCCGGGATGGCGCAGGGCCACCCGTCCGGTCATCCGGCCGAGCCCAGGGTCGGCGGTGCCGGTGGCCTCGATCCGCGCGTCCATCGCCTCCGCCACCGCGGTGACCGCGAGCGCCTCGCCCTCGGCCTTGGCGTTGGCGCGGAGCGTGTATCCGCCGAGCCACATCGGCCGGGCAGCAGCCACCACCTGCCAGGGCACGATCGGCACGAGACCCGAGACATCCGTGCCGGCGAACGAGAGATCGAGCGCGGTGAGCCGCGGCTGGGCGCCAAGCATGCCCTCGCCCGTGGCTGCAAGCCGTCCGCCCGCGACATCGCCGACCGACAGTCGTCGCACGGTCACGCGCCCCGCCTCCAACGCTCCGTCCAGCGCGACATCGCGGGCGGTGAAGTCGTCCATCGGCACGACGCCGACCTCCAGACGCAGCGCGAGGTCGACGCCGGCGAACGCCGGACTGCCTGGCGCCGGGACCTGCCCGGCGAGCCAGGGCTTGGGGTCGAGCCGATCGATCGTCAGGGCCGCCGTCACCGACGGTCGCGCGGTGTCGGTGCGCAGCCCCAGCGTGCCGGCGATCCCGATACCGTCCAGCGCAGTGCCGTCGGCGACCTCGACCTGCACGTGGCCGGGTTCCGCAACCACGCTGCCGGAGATGCTGAGCGCGCGCAGGACCTCCGGACCCGCCCAGGCCGGCACGGCATCGAGCCAGGCGAGCAGGCCGCGCAGATCCGGTGCGTCGACCTCTACGAGTCCGTCGAACCGCGGTCCCTTGTCGTTGCTCGACACGCTGCCGCCGATCGCAAGCTCGGCGCCGCCCGGCAGCAGCGCGGTCGCCTCGTTGACCGCGATCTGACCGTCCGCCACGACGGCTGCGACGCGCAGCGCGCGCAGCGTTCCGCCGAACAGACCGGCCGCCTCGACCGAGAGGTCGAGTCCGACCGGAATGGGCGGGCTCGCGATCAGCCCGCGCGCAGGCCGCACCCACGGATCAAGGTCGAGCCGGACGGCTGCGAGCGCGACATCCGCGCGCGGTGCGCTGTCGAGACGCAGCGAGACGGCTCCGGTCAGACGGGACTCGCCGATGCGAAGGTCGAGCTGGTCCGCGGTCGCCGCCCCGCCCTCGGCCGAGATGCGCGCCTCAGCATGGAACGGCAGCGCCGGCCCAGGCAGGATCGCCGAAAGATCGCTGCCCTCCGCCCGGATCGTGCCGGCGAAGGCGAAGCCGCCATGCCAGGCGATGCCGGTCGTGCTGAGCCGGGCGCCACGCGTGGCGAGCGTTGCGTCGAGCGTGGCAGCGCCGTCGAAGCCGGGCTGACCGAGCCCGACCGAGAAATCGACCGGGCGCGCGGCGAACTCGAAGCGCCCCTCCGCGGCGTACGGGCCGCTCGCACCGACCGAGGACAAGCGCGCGTTGACACCGGCCAGACGCAAGGCGCCAAACGTGACCTCGCCGTTCTCAAGCCGCACCTCGGCGCCGGCGAACAGCGGCGTGGGCCGGCTGGCAACTTCCCAGAGCGGGGCGGGAAGCCCCGCCATGGTCAGCCGTGGAGCCACGAGGGTCAGGTCGGTGACGACCACGCGGCCACGCAGGAGTGGCACCAGCGCGAGCCCGAGCCGGATCTCCTGGGCCGAGCCGCTGAACCCGTCGCCGGCATCGCCGATCGAGACGCCGCGCGCCGTCAGCCGCGGCTGGGGCAGCATCTCGAGCGCGAAGGCACCGTCGATGCGGACGTCCCGACCGAGTCGTGACTCACCGATGCGCTGAAGCTCAGCGCGGTACTCGGTCCAGTCAAGGTGCCGTGGCACCAGCCACAGCGCCAGCAGCGCGGCCGCGGCGAGGAACGCGAGGAGCCAAGCAGTAGAGCGGAAGATCACTCTCACACGCGCGGATTGCCAGACGCGCGGCCTGTCCACAAGCGCGAAGCCTCACGCCGGTGCGCCGTACCCTCCGCCGCCGGGGGTCTCGATCACGAAGACCTCGCCGGGATTAAGGTCGGCACGGTCGGTCCCCGTCAGCATGTCGATCCGGCCGCCGGCGCGTTCGACCCATTGCCGGCCCGAAGCGCCGTCCGCCCCGCCCGCCAGCCCGAAGGGCGGGACGTTCCGACGGCTCGCGAGAATCACGGCGGTCATCGGTGCGAGGAACCGTACGCGCCGCACCGCGCCGTCGCCACCGCGCCACATCCCGTCCCCGCCGGAACCACGGCGGATCGCGAACTGCTCGAGCAGCACGGGGTAGCGGAGCTCCAGCACCTCCGGATCGGTCATGCGGGTGTTCGTCATGTGGGTCTGCACGGCCGAGGTGCCGTGGAACCCCGGCCCGGCGCCCGTGCCGCCGCAGATGGTCTCGTAGTACTGCAGCTGTCCGTCGCCGAAGGTGAAGTTGTTCATCGTCGCCTGCGAACACGCCATCGCGCCGAGCGCGCCGAACAGCGCGTTGGTCACCGCCTGGCTGACTTCGACATTGCCGGCGACCACCGCCGCCGGCGGCTGTGGCGAGAGGAAAGAGTTCTCCGGCAGCACGATCGTGATCGGCTTCAGGCAACCGTCGTTCAGCGGAATATCCTCGCCAACCAGGCAGCGGAAGCAGTAGAGCACGGCAGCGCGAGTCACCGCCGGCGGGGCGTTGAAGTTGTCGTCGCGCTGCGCGGCCGTGCCCGTGAAGTCCACCGTGGCCGTCCGCGCTTCATGGTCGACGCTGACGGTCACACGCAGCACGTCGCCGTTGTCCATCCGATAGTCGAAGCTGCCGTCGTTCAACCGACCGATCACGCGACGGACGGATTCCTCCGCGTTGTCCATCACATGGCGCATGTAGCGCCGCACCGTATCGAGCCCGTACTGGCGCACGATCCGATGCAGCTCCTGCACACCCTTCTCGTTCGCCGCAACCTGGGCGCGGATATCGGCAATGTTCACCTCCGGGCTGCGCGCGGGATAGCGGGCACCGGTGAGCAGCTTGCGGAACTCGGCCTCGCGGAACCGCCCGGCCTCCAGCAACAGGAAGTCGTCCACCAGCACGCCCTCCTCTTCGAGCGTGCGAGAGAGTGGCGGCATCGAACCCGGCGTGATCCCGCCGACATCGGCGTGGTGGCCGCGCGAGCCGACGAAGAACAGAATCTCGGCCCCCGCCTCGTCGAACACCGGCGTGATCACGGTGATGTCGGGCAGGTGCGTGCCGCCGTTGTAGGGGTTGTTCAGCGCCACCACGTCCCCAGGGTTCAGCGTGGCGCCACGCGAGCGAATCACTGTGCGCACGGACTCGCCCATCGCGCCGAGGTGAACCGGGATGTGCGGCGCGTTCGCGATCAGCCCGCCCACGGCGTCGAACAGCGCGCAGGAAAAGTCGAGCCGCTCCTTGATGTTGACCGACTGGGCAGTGTTCTGGAGCACCGCGCCGGTCTGCTCGGCGATCGACATGAACAGGTTGTTGAACAGCTCGAGCACCACCGGATCGGCGCCGCCCCCGCGCGCCTCGGTGCCGATCGCCACGAGCGCCGGCCGCGGCACGGCGCGGCGCAGGACCAGGTGGTTCGCCGCCGTCACCTCGGCGGCCCAGCCGGGCTCGATCACCGTGGTCGCGTTCGCCTCGCGGATCAGCGCCGGGCCGAGCAGGCGGTCACCGGCTCGCAGCGCGTCGCGTTCGAACACCGGGGTGTCGTACGCGCGCCCACCCGAGAACATCGAGACGCGGTCGATCGACTCGGGCTCGCCCTCGGCGCGCGCCGCGAGGCGGGCCTCGCGCACCTCATCGCCGGGCGCAGTGGCCTCGACCGCCACAGCCTCGACGATCAGCTCGCGCTCGGGCGTGGCGAAGCCGAACCGCGCACGGTGCGCCTCCGTGAACGCGGCAAGAATACCTGGAAGCTCGCCGAACGGCACTTCGAGCGGCGTGTCGGTGCCGGCGTAGCGGATGTGCAGCATCCGTGCGACCGCGATCGTCTCGCGCGGCGCGCCCTGAGCCGCGAGCGCGTCCTTCGCCTCGTCGGACAGCGCATCCAGCCGCGTCTTCAGCATCGGCAGCGCGGTTGCATCGAGCGTCGTCTCGACTGCCGCCTCGCGCATCGCCGACTGCGCCGCCAGCCCCATGCCATAGGCGGAGAGCACACCCGCATGCGGGTGGATGAACACCGTCTCCATGCCGAGCTCGTCGGCCACCAGGCAGGCATGCTGGCCACCCGCGCCACCGAAGCACTGGAGCGCGAAGCGGGACGGGTCGCGGCCCTTCTGGATGCTCACCTGCTTGATCGCGTTGGCCATGTTCGCGACCGCGATCTTCAGGAACCCCTCGGCGACCTCGCGCGGGTCCTTGAGCGGCGTGTCCGTGTCACGCGCGATCCGGGCAGCAAGCGCGAGGAACCCGTCGCGTACGACCGCATCGTCGAGCGCCTGGTCGCCGGACGGCCCGAAGAGCGCCGGGAAGTGCCGCGGCTGGATCTTGCCAACGCAGACATTCGCGTCGGTGACGGTGAGCGGCCCGCCGCGGCGGTAGCAGGCCGGCCCGGGATTGGCGCCCGCGCTGTCGGGGCCGACGCGGTAGCGCGCGCCGTCGAAGTGCAGGATGGACCCGCCGCCGGCCGCGACCGTGTTGATCGCCATCATCGGCGCGCGGATGCGCACGCCCGCGACAAGCGTCTCGTAGGCGCGCTCGAACCCGTCGTCGTAGAGCGCGACGTCGGTCGAGGTGCCACCCATGTCGAAGCCGATGATGCGGTCGAATCCGGCCATGCCGGCGGTTCGCGCCGCGCCGACGATGCCGCCCGCGGGCCCGGACAGGATCGCGTCCTTGCCCTGGAAGGCATCGGCGCGCGCAAGCCCGCCGTTCGACTGCATGAAGTAGAGCGGCGTGTCACCCAACTCCTCCTGCACCTGACAGACGTAGCGGCGCAGGATCGGCGAGAGATAGGCGTCCACAACCGTGGTGTCGCCGCGGCCGACCCACCTGATCAGTGGGCTTACCGCGTGGCTGGCGCTCACCTGGGGGAAGCCGAGCTCGCGCGCGATCGCGGCGAGCCGCGCCTCGTGGTCGGGAAACCTCCAGGCGTGCATCAGCACGATCGCGACGGCGCGGATGCCGTCGTCCCAGGCCGCGCGCAGCGCGGCCCGCGCTGCCGCCTCGTCGAGCGGCTCGATCTCGGTGCCGTCCACGGTCAGGCGCCCCGGGATTTCGACCACGCACTCGTAGAGGAGCTCGGGCAGGGTGATGGCGAGATCGAACAGCCGCGGCCGGGTCTGGTAGCCGATGCGCAACGCGTCGGCGAAGCCCCGGTTCACCAGCAGCAGCGTCCGTTCGCCCCTGCGCTCAAGCAGCGCGTTGGTCGCGACCGTGGTGCCCATCTTCACCGCCTCCACCAAGCCGAGCGGAATCGGCGCATCCGGGGCGAGACCGAGCACCTGACGGATACCGGCCACCGCGGCGTCGCGATACCGGCCCGGGTTCTCCGAGAGCAGCTTGTGCGCCGAGAGTGTGCCGTCCGGCGCACGTGCGACGACGTCGGTGAAGGTGCCGCCGCGATCGATCCAGAACTGCCAGGTCATGCTGAGGGCACCGCGTGGGGAGATGGCGCGCCAAGGATCGGCCAGCGCCGCCGATCGGGCAACCCGACGCCTCAGAACGCCGCGAGCTGGGCGTTCGTGAGGTCCGTCACGAGCATCGAGCCGGGCGCGTGGGTGATCGCGAAGGGGATGCGCGCGGCCGCAATCGCCGCCTGGGGCGTCACCCCGCAGGCCCAGAACACGGGGAGTTCGTCCGCCTCGACCGGCACCGCATCGCCGTAGTGCGGGCGCAGGATGTCCTCGATGCCGATCAGGCGCGGATCGCCGAGATGCACCGGCGCGCCGTGCACCGCGGGAAAGCGCGAGGTGATCTGGATCGCCCGGATCGCATCCGCCGCGCGCAGCGGCCGCATCGACACGACCAGCGGGCCGGCGAAGGGACCGGCCGGCGCGCAGGCGATCGCGGTGCGCCACATCCCCACGTTGCAGCCGCGCGCGATGTGGCGGAGCGGGACGCCGGCCGCGAGCAGCGCCTCCTCGAAGCTGAACGAGCAGCCAATCACGAACGCCACGAGGTCGCCGCGCCAATGCGCCGCGATGTCGGTGGGCTCCTCGACCAGCTGGCCGTCGCGCCAGACCCGGTAGCGCGGCAGGTCGGTGCGGATGTCGAGATCGGCCCCCAGCGCGGGGATGCGCGGATCGCCGGGCTCGGAGATGCCGACGATCGGGCAGGGCTTGGGGTTGAGCGTGCAGAAGCGCAGGAAGTCGGCGGCCTGGTCGCGCGGCAGGATCGCCAGGTTGCCCTGGACATGGCCCGGCGCGAGCCCGGCCGTGGTGCCGGCGAACCCGTCGCGGGCGAGCAGCCGGGCGGCAAGCCCGGTCTCGGCCCGCGGCCGCTCGGCGGCGATCGGCGTGATCACGGTCATTGGCGCAGCTCCCGGCAGCCGCCCGCCAGCATAGCGCAGACCGCGCGGCCGTCTTCATCATGTGGTGACACCTGCCGGCCATATCGGCTCCGTGCGTTTCCGGCCAGGGGGCTGCGTGGTAGCGTCGTCCAGGGACAGAACGCGAACGGCAGGCGGTTCTTGAGCATCTGGGGCAAGATCCTGGGCGGCGTGGCGGGGTTCGCGATGGGCGGGCCGCTCGGCGCCGTTCTCGGCGCCGCGCTGGGCCACGCCGCGGATGCGCGCCCGCCCGGCAGCGGCAGCCCGGCCGACCTGCTCGGACGCACCGACCCGCTGCGCATGGCCGAGCTCGCGCAGATGATCGGCAGCCGCGAGACGGTGTTCTCGATCTCCGTGGTGGCGCTCGCCGCCAAGCTCGCCAAGGTGGACGGGCCGGTGAAGCGGGCGGAGATCAACGCGTTCAAGCGCATGTTCCGCTTCCCGCCCGAGGCGGCGAAGGACATCGGCAAGCTGTGGGACGGCGCGCGCCAGACCGCCGAAGGCTACGAGGCGTTCGCCGAGAAGCTCGCCGAGGCCTTCGCCGACAACCGCACCGTGCTCGAGGAGGTGCTGGCGAGCCTGCACCAGCTCGCGCTCGCTGACGGGCCGATCAACGCCGCCGAGCGCCGCTTCATCGACGACGTGGCGCGGCGGATGGGGCTCAGCGAGCGCGAGCGGGAGCGCGCGCGCTCAGGCGGCTCTGCCCGGCCGCAGCCGGATGAGCCCGATCCCTACGAGGTGCTGGGCGTGGCGCGCAACGCGCCGGACGACGAGGTGCGCGCGGCGTGGCGGCAGCTGATGCGCGAGAACCACCCCGACACGCTGGCCTCGCGCAACGTGCCGCCGCGCTTCGTCGAGCACGCCACGAAGCGGGTGGCGGAGATCAACAACGCCTGGAGCCGGATCAAGCGCGAGCGCGGGCTGTAGCCGGCCTCAATCGACGTAGAGCCCGCCGTTGATGTGCACGACCTCGCCGTTGACGAAGCTGGCCGCCGGCGAGAGCAGGAAGGCGATCACGGACGCGACCTCCTCGGGCTGACCGAAGCGGCCCAGCGGCGTCATCTTCAGGAAGTCGGGCCCGCGCTCGGGCAGGAACTTCTCCACCATCGTCGTCAGGATCACGCCGGGCGAGACGGCGTTGACGCGGAGCCGCGGCCCGAGTTCGGCGGCAAGACTGCGGCTGAAGCTGATCACCGCGCCCTTGGTCGCGGCGTAGTGCGCGTAGTTCCGCGAGCCGCGATGCGCGGCGAGCGAGGCGATGTTCACGATCGAGCCGCCCTCCGCCATCAGCGGCACGATCGCGCGGCAGACCTTGAACGTGCCGTCGAGGTTGACGGCCATCATGCGCCGCCACGCCTCGTCGGTGAGCTCGGTGAGCGCGCCGGGGAAGTGGATGCCGGCGGCGTTGACCAGGCCGTCGGGGACGAGACCGGCGTCGCGGCAGGCAGCGGCGATGCGCTCGCCACCGTCCGCGGCAACGTCGGCCCGGACGGCGTGCACGTCGGGCGCGACCGCCGCGCCGGACGCGTCGAGATCGGCGCAGACCAGTCGCGCGCCGAGCCGGTGCAGCAGCAGCGCGGTGGCGCGGCCGATGCCGTTGGCCGCACCGGTGACGACGATCGTCTTGCCGCTGAAGTCGATCATGCGTCCCTCACACGTAACCGTAGGCCGTCCAGCCGCCGTCCACCGCGAGCACGTGGCCGGTGATGTACGCGTTGGCCGGATCGAGCAGGAACAGGATCGCGCGCGCGATCTCCTCCGGCCTCGCGAGCCGGCCGACCGGCGTGCGGCGTGCGAGCGGGGCGGTGTCGAGCTCGCCCGCGCGGACGGCGGCGCCGATCAGGTCGGTCTCGACATAGCCGGGAGCGACCGCATTCACGCGCACGCCGTGCGCCGCCCACTCGATCGCCAGCACCTTGGTCATCGCCGCCACTGCCGCCTTGGACGCGCAGTAGGCGAGCCGTTCCGGGGCCGCGACCAGCGAGTAGATCGACCCGAGATTGACGATCGCGCCCGCGCCTTGCGCGACCATGCGCCGTCCGGCCTCGCGCGCGCAGAAGAACACGCCGTCGAGGTTGATGCGCATGACGCGCGACCAGTCCTCGTCGGTGAGCGCGAGCGCGGCGCGCTTGCCGATGACGCCGGCGTTGTTCACCAGCATGTCGAGTCCGCCCCAGCGCGCGTCGAGTTCGGCGAAGGCGGCGCAGACCTCCGCCGGCTCGGCCACCGAGGCGGGAAGCGCGAGCACCTCGGCGCCGCTGCCACGCAGCTCGGCCGCGGCCTCTTCGAGGCGCGCGGCGTCGGTGTCGAGCAGCGCGAGGCGCGCGCCCTCGGCGGCGAGCGCGCGCGCGGTCGCAAGTCCGATCCCGGCGGCCCCGCCGGTGATCAGCGCGCGTCCGTCGGTGAGACGTCGGATCATGGCGGACTCGTTGGGTTCCGGTGCTATCGCGTGGTGCCCTCACCCTCGATGCGACAGACCTCCGCACCGACCTCCACGGTCTCCCCCACGGGGACCAGGATCTCGATCAGGCGCCCGTCGCACGGCGCCTCCACCTCCAGCGTCGCCTTCTCGGTCTCGATGTCGTAGAGGATCTCGCCCCGGGTGAAGGCATCGCCCGGCTGCTTGCGCCAGGCCGTGATCGTGCCCTCCTCCATGTTCATGGAGATGCGCGGCAGCTTCAGCGCGGCCTTCATGGCTCAGCGTCCGAGCGTGGCACGGACCGCGGCGGCGATACGCTCGGGATCGGGCAGCAGCGCCTTCTCGAGCGGCGGCGAATAGGGGATCGCCACGTCCGGCACCGTCACGCGCTTCGGCGCGGCCTTGAGCGCGCCCCAGGCGGCCTCCGTCGCCACGGCAACGATGTGGCTCGCCGCGCTGCAGGTGTCGCGCGCCTCGTCCACCACGACCAGCCGGCCCGTGCGCCGGACGCTCGCCACGATCGTCGCCTCGTCGAGTGGCATCAGCGTGCGCGGGTCGATCACCTCCGCCTCGATCCCCTCGCCGGCCAGCGCCTCGGCTGCGCGCATCGCCGGGCGCACCATCGCGCCGATCGCGACCAGCGTGACGTCGGTCCCAGGGCGCTTCACTTCAGCCACGCCGAGCGGGATCGTGTACTCCTCGTCCGGCACGTCGCCCGCCTCGCCGCCGCGGCCGGCCGCCTGGAGGAAGATCACCGGGTTGTCGTCGCGGATCGCGCCCTTGAGCAGACCCTTCGCATCCGCCGGCGAGGCCGGCAGCACCACCTTAATGCCGCCCAGGTTCATGAACATCGGATGCATCGCGTCAGAGTGCTGCGCCGCCGAGGAGCGCCCCGCACCGAACACGCCCATGTAGACGACGGGCACCTTGATCTGCCCGCCGGTCATGTAACGCAACTTCGCCGCCTGGTTCGCGATCGCGTCCATGCCGGTGTAGAGAAAATTGCCGTACATCATGTGGCAGATCGGGCGGTATCCGGCCGCCGCCGCGCCGACCGCCATGCCGGTCATCACCGTCTCGCAGATCGGGGTGTTGCGCACGCGGTCGGGGCCGAAGGTCGCGTGCAGCCCGCGCGTGTCGCCCATGATGCTGATCTCGACATCCTCGCCGAACAGGATCACGCGCGGATCGCGCGCCATCTCCTCGGCGAGCGCCTCGTTGATCGCCTGGATCATCCGACGCCGTGCCATCGCGCGCTCCCTCAGGCGAACATGAACCGGCGCGCCTGGTCGGGCGCGGGATAAGGGCTGTCGGTCGCATAGGCGACCGCCGCGGCGACGGTGGCGGCGATCTCCGCCTCGATCGCCTCGCGCGCCGAGGCCGGTGCGATCGCGTGCTCGTCCATGTAGCCAGCGAGCCGCGCGATCGGATCGCGCGTCGCCCACTCCGCCACCTCCTCGTCGCTGCGGTAGCTCCCCTGGAGGAAACTCGCCTCGCTCTCGACATGGCCGCGCAGCCGGTAGGTGCGGCACTCGATCAGGCTGGAGCCTTCACCCGCGCGCGCGCGCCGCACCGCAGCCGAAGCCGCCTGCCAGACCGCGATCACGTCATTGCCGTCCACCGCCGCCGACGGCACGCCGAAGGGCTTGGCGCGATCCGCGATCGCGCCGGCCGTCACGGTGTCGGTCGGCGAGAACTCGGAGAAGCCGTTGTTCTCGCACACCAGCACGAGTGGAAGCTTCCACAGCGCCGAAACGTTCAGCGCCTCCATCAGCACACCCTGGTTGGCCGCCCCGTCGCCGAAGAACACCACCGACACGGCACCCTTGCGGTCGAGTTGCGCGGCGAGCGCGGCGCCCACCGCGAGCCCGATGCCGCCGCCGACGATGCCATTCGCACCGAGAATCCCCTTCGAGAAGTCGGCGACATGCATCGAGCCGCCCATGCCACGGCACACCCCGCCCTCGCGGCCGTACACCTCGGCGACGAGCAGCTTCGGGTCGCCGCCCTTGGCGAGAAAATGCCCGTGCCCGCGATGCGTGGACGCGATCCAGTCGGCGTCATTCAGATGCGCGCAGACGCCCGTCGCGATCGCCTCCTCGCCGATATAGAGATGCACCGGCCCGGGCAGGTCGCCGCGCTTGAAGTCCTCGCCGAGCCGCTCCTCGACCCGCCGGATCAGCAGCATGCGACGATAGAGCCCGAGCAGATCCTCGGCGGAGAGATTGATCTCGGACGGCGTGCGCATGGGGGCTGCGGTTCCTCCTCGATGTCCGACGGACGTTCACCGTCCTTGACGCCAATGGGCGCGCGCGAGATTGCAGGTGTCAAGGCGGGACGGTGTTCGTTCCGTCGTAGATGCAACCAAAGACGCGCCATGAACCTTGTCACCGAACCGATCGATCGACCCTCGCCGAATCACGACGCGCGTCCCGACGGCATCCCCATCGACATGCTCGTGCTGCACTACACCGGGATGCGCTCCGGCGCGGAGGCGCTCGATCGACTGTGCGATCCGGCGGCGAAGGTCTCGTCGCACTACCTGGTCGAGGAGGACGGCCGGATCTTCGCGCTCGTTGCGGAGACGCGACGCGCCTGGCACGCGGGGCTCTCCTGGTGGCGCGGCCATGCCGGGCTGAACGACCGTTCGATCGGCATCGAGATCGTCAATCCCGGCCACGAGTGGGGCTATCGCGACTTCCCGGAGGCGCAGATCGAGGCGCTCATCCCGCTCTGCCGGGCGATCCTCGCGCGGCATCCGATCCCGCCGCGCAACGTCGTCGGGCACAGCGACGTGGCACCTGCGCGCAAGCAGGATCCGGGCGAGCGCTTCCCCTGGGCGCGGCTCGCCGCCGCCGGCATCGGGCTCTGGCCGGGCGAGGCGCCGGCGGCCGTTGACGAGGTGCCACCGATCGCGCCCGGCGAGGACGGCGACGGGGTGCGCGCGCTCCGGGCGACGCTGCGGCGGATCGGCTACCAGGTCGCTCCCGTCGGCCCGGCCGACGCGGCACTCGCCACGGTGCTGGCAGGGTTCCAGCGCCACTGGGCGCCGCACCGCACCGACGGGGTGGCGGACGGACGCACCCGTTGGGCGGTCGGCCGCGTGGCTGCCATCGCCGAGGGACGCATCGGCGGGGCTTGACCCCACCCCCCTCCCCGTCACACATCCGCAATCGGGTCAGGCGGCTGGACGGCCGCGCTCTCCACCGCCGAAAGGCCGGGGGGTGAGGAAAGTCCGGGCTCCATGGGAACACGGTGCCGGGTAACGCCCGGCGGGGGCAACCCCAGGGACAGTGCCACAGAGAACAGACCGCCGGCGCGCCGCGAGGCCCGTCGGCAAGGGTGAAACGGTGCGGCAAGAGCGCACCGCGGCCCCGGCAACGGGGACGGCACGGCAAACCCCACCGGGAGCAAGACCGAATAGGGGCGGGCGGCGGAAGCCCTCAACAGGCAGGCCGCAGGCGTGTTCCCGCGCATCCCGCCCGGGTAGGTCGCTCGAGGCGTCCGGTGACGGGCGTCCCAGACGAATGGCCGTCCAGGGGTGGCGACACTCCGGACAGAACCCGGCTTACAGGCCGCCTGACCCGGCGCCCAAGCCGTCATGATCGAGAACAAATCGTGAATACTTGGCCTGCGACCCACCTCGTCCCATGCGCCCCGCGCGAGGACCGTAAAGCCCCTGTTCATCATTGCCCGGAGCCAAGACAAACCCTGGAAATCCCAAGACAATCCGGCTCGTTTCCGTTGACGCCCATGATCGACCATGATATCCCATTTCTGACCATGACGCGGCGGCGTCGTGGCCCGCCGTTCCCGCCGCCTCGCGGCACCGGAGCGCGCATGCGGGACGGTCCCGTCCCGCCGGGCATGGAGGTGAAGGGGCTGCACGGAGCGGATGGGCCAGTTCCTGGGCACCCATGCGAACAGGCTGGACAGCAAGGGCCGGGTCTCGGTCCCGGCGGCGTTCCGCACGGCTCTGGCCAGCTTCGATACCGGTGAACTGATCCTGCGCCCAAGCCACAAATGGCCCTGCATCGAGGCCTGGCCCGAGCCTGCCTTCCGCGACTTCGCCAGCCGGCTCGACCACTTCGACGCCTTCTCCGACGAGCATGACGACCTCGCCGTCGCGCTGTTCTCCGACGCCCAGTCGGCGGCCCCGGATGCCGAGGGCCGGATCGTGCTGAACGAGCGGTTGACCGAGTTCGCCCAGCTGGTGGCGGGCAAGCCGGTCGCCTTCGTCGGCTTCGGCAAGATTTTCCTGATCTGGGAGCCGGCGCTCGCCCAGGAGTACCTGCCGCAGTCGGTGGCGCGGGCGCGCGAGCGCGGCCTGACCGTGCCGCGGGACGCACGCGCATGACCGCCCCCGGCCATGTCCCTGTGATGCTGCGCGAGGTGGTCGGCCTGCTCGCCCCGCGCGACGGCGGGCTCTACCTCGATGCGACCTTCGGCGGCGGCGGCTACGCGGCGGCGTTCCTCGCGGCCGCACGCTGCACCGTGTTCGCGATCGACCGTGACCCGGACGCGATCGCGCGGGGTGCGGCACTCGCCGCCCGCCATCCCGGCCGGCTGCATCTGATCGAGGGCCGGTTCGGCGACATGGTGGCACTCCTCGCCGCGCGCGGCGTCGCCGCGCTCGACGGGGTCGCCTTCGATCTCGGCATCTCCTCGTTCCAGCTTGACGAGGCGGCGCGCGGCTTCTCGTTCCGCGCCGAGGGGCCGCTCGACATGCGCATGGGCCGCAGCGGCACCAGGGCAGCGGATCTCGTGAACACGCTGGATGAGCGTTCGCTCGCCGACCTGATCCACCGCTTCGGCGAGGAGCGTCATGCGCGCCGGGTCGCGCGCGCGATCGTGCGCGCCCGCGCGGAGGCGCCAATCACCACCACCAGCGGTCTCGCCGCGATCGTGCGCGCCGCCGTGCCGCGCAGCGCCGACGGCATCGATCCGGCGACACGCAGCTTCCAGGCCTTGCGAATCGGTGTGAACGAGGAACTTGATGAACTCGCGCGCGGGCTCGCCGCGGCGATCGGGCTGCTCTCGCCGGGCGGGCGGATCGTCGCGGTCTCGTTTCATTCGCTCGAGGACCGGATCGTCAAGCGCGCCCTCGCCGAAGCCGCCGGCCGCGCGCCCGGCGCCTCGCGCCACGACCCGGCGGCGCTGGCCACCCGCCCTGCCCCACGGCTGCGCCTGCTGACGCCGAAGCCGCTGACGCCCGGCTCGGATGAGGCCGCCGCCAACCCCCGCGCGCGCAGTGCGCGCCTGCGCGCCGCCGAGCGGCTTGCCGCCGGGGGGGGCGCATGATCCGCGCCTCCACCCTGATCTGGGCCGGGCTGGTCGTCCTTGCCGGGCTGTTCCTCTATCAGGTGAAGCACGACGTGCAGACCCTGGAGGACGAACTTGCCGGAGTGAACCGGCGTATTCTCGCGACCCAGGACCGCATCCACGTCCTGCGCGCGGAATGGTCGCTGTTGAACGAGCCGGAGCGGCTCGGCGACCTCGCGCAGCGGCACCTCGCGCTTGCGCCGATGCGGCCTGACCAGTTCGCTCGCCCCGCCGATGTTGCCGAGCGGGTTGCGCTGTCCCGCCCCGGCCCCGCCGAGCCGCCGGCCACAGAGCCGCGCGCGCCCGCCGCGGTCGCGGTCGCCACCGCCGAGACGCCGGCGCTGCCGCTGCCTCCGCCCTTCCCGCCCAAGCCGCCGCAGCGTGAGATCGCGCGTCCCGCCCCGCCGGATCCGCCTGCGGCGAGCCGGGACACGCAGCCCGAAGGCCCGCAACGCCGCGAGATCGCGGTACGCGCGCCCGAGCGCCCTGCGCCGGCGCGCGAGACTTCGTCGCCGACGCCTCGGCCTGACGCGACCGACGCGCCGCCGCCGGTGCAGACGGCGGCCTTGCCGTCCCGACCGGAAGCCCCGGCCCGCCCGGCCGCCGTCTCCGCCCTCGGCGCGCCCGCCGCCGCGCTGCCGCCGCCCGTGCCGCGCCCGGCCGGAGGCCCGCGTTGACCCGCGGCGCGCCCCCGCCCGTGCCGCCGCCGCCGGTCCACGTCCCGCCGCGCCGCCCGCCGGTCGTGACCACCTCCGACGGTCGGCGGCGCGGCCAGTTGGACACCGCACGCACCCGCCTCGCCGTCGGCGCCGGCGTGTTCGGGCTGATGTTCCTCACCCTGGCCGCACGCGTGGTGGATGTCAGCCTGCTGGCCGAGGGCCAGCCGCGCGTCGCCGCCACGCCGCAAGCGGTGATCACCGCCGAACCCCGGGTCGAGCGGGCGTCGATCGTCGATCGCAACGGTGTGCTGCTGGCCGCCAGCCTGCCGACGGCCGCGCTCTACGCCAACCCGCGCGAGATCGCAGATCCCGTCGAGGCCGCGCGCAAGCTCGCGACGGTCCTGCCCGACATCGATCCCGCCCTGCTCGCGCCGCGGCTCGATGGTGATCGGCAGTTCGTCTACATCCGCCGCCACCTGACGCCGCGCGAGCAGGACGCGGTGAACCGCCTCGGCGTCCCGGGCGTATACTTCCAGCGTGCCGAGCGCCGCGTCTATCCGCAGGGACATGCGGCGGTGCACGTGCTCGGCGGGACGGACGTGGACGGCAACGGCATCGCCGGGGTCGAGCGGCAGTTCGACGCGCGACTGCGCGAACAGGTGGGCAGCCCGCTCCAGCTCTCGCTCGACATCCGCGTCCAGCATGTCCTGCGCGAGGCGCTCGGCCGCGCGATCGGACGGTTCGAGGCGATCGGCGGCGCCGGCGTCGTGATGGACGTGACGACCGGCGAAGTGCTGGCGATGGTCAGCCTGCCCGACTACGACCCGGCCGAGGTCGCCACCGCGCCTGCCGAGTCGCGCTTCAACCGCATCACTGTCGGTGTCTACGAGCCGGGCTCGACGTTCAAGATCCTCTCCACCGCCATGGCGCTCGATCTCGGCACGACGCGGCTCGCCGGGGGCTACGACGCGTCGCGACCGATCACCTATGGCCGGTTCACCATCAGCGACTTCCGCGGCAAGAACCGCTGGCTGACGGTGCCCGAGATCTTCGCCTACTCCTCCAATATCGGCACCGCGCGAATGGTGCTGGAGGTCGGCGTGCCGCGGCACCGCGCATTTCTCGACAGGCTCGGCATGACGCGGCGCCTCGGGATCGAACTGCCCGAAGCGGCGTTGCCGCTCGCACCGAGCGCGCGCAACTGGAAGGAGATCAACACGCTCACGATCGCCTTCGGCCACGGCATCTCGGTGACGCCGCTCCATGTCGCGACCGGGACCGCGGCCATGGTGAATGGCGGCGTGCTGCATCGACCGACCCTGCTCGCGCGCGATCCGGCAGCGCCGCTCCCGGTGGGCGAGCGGGTGATCCGCGCCGAGACCTCGGCGACGCTGCGCCGGCTGATGCGGCTGACCGTGACCCACGGCAGCGGCAGGGGCGCGGAGGTACCGGGCTATTTCGTCGGCGGCAAGACCGGCACGGCGCAGAAGGTGGGCAGCCACGGTCGCTATCTTCGGGACGCGCGGATCTCCTCCTTCACCGGCATCTTCCCGGCCCACCGCCCGCGCTACGTCGTCTACCTGATGATCGACGAACCGAAGCCGCAGCGCGACACGCACGGCTTCGCGACCGGCGGCTGGGTTGCCGCACCGGCGGCGAAGGAGGTGATCGAACGGATCGGGCCGTTGCTCGGCATCGTGCCGGAGCCCGAGACCGAGACGATCCGTTCGGCGCTCGCGATCACCCTGCCGGGGCAGGCGCCCGCCCGCCCGGCCGCCGCGCCCGCCGCACAGCGCCAGGCGGCGCTGCCTGCGCCGGAGCGCCGCGTTGCGGCTCAGTGAGCTCATGCACGGGGTGATCGGGACGGCCACGCTGGGCGGGACGACGCTCGACCTCGCGCGCCTCTCTGCGTTCTCGGTGACGGGTCTGACGGCGGACAGCCGCACGGTGCAGCCGGGCGACCTGTTCGCCGCGCTGCCCGGCGGCCGCGCCGACGGTCGACGCTTCATCGCCGATGCGGTCGCGCGAGGGGCCGCGGCCGTGCTCGCACCAGAGGGCACGGTGTGGCCACCCGGCGTGCCGCCGCGCCCCCTGATCACGGATGCCGATCCGCGCCGTCGCCTCGCGCTGATGGCCGCCGCAGTCCATGCCGTGCAGCCTGCGACCATGGCCGCGGTCACCGGCACCAACGGCAAGACCAGCACGGTCGATTTCCTGCGCCAGATCTGGGCGGCACTGCACCACGGACGCGCAGCCTCGCTCGGCACGCTCGGCGTGATCGCCCCAGGCATGGACCCTGGCGGGGGGCTCACCACGCCCGATCCGGTGGCGCTGCACGCCACGCTCGCGGAACTCGCGCGGAGTGGGATCGCGCACGCGGCCATGGAAGCGTCCTCGCACGGCCTGGAGCAGCGCCGGCTGGACGGCGTAAGGCTCGCGGCGGCCGCGTTCACCACCTTCACGCGCGATCATCTCGACTACCACGGTTCCATGGCGGCCTATCTTGATGCCAAGCTGAGACTGTTCGGCGCGCTGCTGCCGGAGGGAGCGCCGGCGGTGGCGCACACCGCCCTGCCGGAGGAGGCACGCGCGGCCCTGCGTGCGGTCGCGCAGCGGCGGCGCCTTCGCCTGCTGACAGTCGGACCGGGCGGCGCCTTCATCGACATGGCACGCGCCGAACCGCGCGCCGACGGCACCGCGGTCACGCTGCATCACGTCGGGCGGACGCGTGCGCTCGCCCTGCCGCTCGTCGGATTCCAGGTCGACAACGCCGTCACTGCGGCTGCCCTGGCCATCGCCACCGGTGCGCGCGCCGAGGATGTATTGGCGCTGCTGCCACGGCTCGCCGGCGTGCGCGGACGCGTCGAGCGCGTCACTGTGCTGCCGAACGGCGCGGCGGTGTATGTCGACTACGCGCACACGCCCGACGCGATTGCCTCGGTACTGCGTGCGCTGCGCCCGCACGCCGCGGGGCGCGTCACGATCGTGTTCGGCGCCGGCGGCGACCGGGATCCCGGCAAGCGCGCGCCGATGGGCACTGCGGCCTCCGCCGCCGACCGCCTGATCGTGACCGACGACAATCCGCGCAGCGAGGACCCGGCCGCGATCCGCGCCGCTGTCCTTGCCGGTTGCCCCGGCGCGGAGGAGATCGGCGACCGCCGCGCCGCGATCGTCGCTGCCATCGCCGGGCTCGGCCCGGGCGATCTCGCGGTGATCGCCGGCAAGGGCCACGAGCAGGGCCAGGTCGTCGGCGATCGCGTGATCCCGTTCGACGATGCGACGGTGGCGCGCGAGGAAGCCGCGCGGAGGGGCCCGTGACGGCGCTCTGGAGCGCGGCCGAGATCGCTGCGGCGACCGGCGGGACAGCGCTTGCGCCGTTCACCGCCACCGGGGTCGCGATCGATACGCGCACCCTCGAACCCGGCGACCTGTTCGTCGCTCTGCGGGGCGAGGCGCGCGACGGCCACCGCTTCGTCGCCGAGGCGATGCGCAAGGGTGCGGCGGGCGCGCTGGTCTCGCACCTGCCGACCGAACGTCCAGCCAATCCCACACTGGTGACCGTTGCCGATACCGAGGTCGCCTTGACCGATCTTGGCCGCGCCGGGCGCGCGCGGGCGACCGCGCAGGTGATCGCGGTCACCGGCAGCGTCGGCAAGACCGGCACCAAGGAGGCGCTGCGGCACGTCCTGTTGTCCCAGGGCCCGACTCACGCCGCCGCTGCG
>NZ_JBHYDW010000069.1:0-22856 GCF_051860475.1 Elioraea sp.
GTGATGGGCGTGCCGGGGGCGGACGACGTGATGCTGAACTACCAGTCCACCTCGTTCCACGACGCGCTCGCGGTCCGCGCCGCGCTCGGCAAGAGCCCCGCACCTGAGTTCGCCGCCTGGCTGGAGCGCATGGGCATCGGCACCGACGCGACCTTCCCGCCAGCGCTGAGCCCGGCGCTGATCGGCCTTGGCTGAGGCCCTCGCCAGGCTGCGCCGCTTCACCACCGCGCGGGTGGCGCTGGGCCGCGCGGGCAACGCTCTGCCGACGTCGGCGCACCTCGACTTCGTCGAAGCCCATGCGATGGCGCGCGACGCCGTGCATGCCGCGCTGGATGTCGAGGCGCTTGCGCGCGACCTCGGCGCGCTTGGCTTGCCGCCCCTCGTGGTCGCGAGCCGGGCGGCCGACCGGCAAACCTATCTCGTCCGCCCCGATCTCGGCCGTGCGCTCGACGATGGCTGCGCCACGCGCCTTGCCCGCTGCGATCCTGCGCTCGCGCTCGTGATCGCCGACGGGTTGTCGGCCACCGCGGTGCAGCGCCATGCCGCGCCGTTCCTCGCCGAGGCGCTGCCGCGTCTTGCGCGGATCGGCGTGAGGGCCGGTCCAGCGGTGATCGCGCTGCGCGGGCGCGTGGCGATCGGCGATGCGGTTGGCGCAGCCCTCGGCGCAGAGGCGGTGGCCGTGCTGATCGGCGAGCGGCCCGGCCTCTCCGCGCCCGACAGCCTCGGCCTCTACCTCACCTGGAACCCACGCCTGGGTCGGACCGATGCCGAACGGAACTGCATCAGCAACATCCGCCCCGCGGGCCAACCCTATGCCGCAGCGGCCGATACGCTCGCCTGGCTGGCCGGCGAGATGCGCCTGCGGCGGCTCACCGGCGTCGCGCTGAAGGACGAGCGGCCGGCCGCGTTGTCCGCGCCAGACGGATCAGTGCGCCTCGGCGAAACGCCCTAGCAGGCTGCTGAGGAACGCGCACGCTGCGTCGGGTGAGGGGCCTGCATGTGGCTCTGACGTGTTGCAGATTGGGTGCCGAGCGCGCCTGTTCGCGCCCTGTTCATCGCGTGGCCGGCATGGCGCGTGGTGCTGCCCTCGATCGCCGAACTTCGCCGCCTGCGGTCTTGGTCGCGTGGCCGTTGCGGGCGATGTGGGCGTCACACCGCGCGCCCGCACCCCTTCCACATGCTCGCGCGCGCCGTGGTTCTTGTCGGCGCCCGGCGTGATCCGCCCTCGCACGGTCAGCCGTAGCCGGTGCCCCAGTGCGGGCGAGGCGTTGCGCTCGGCGGTGCCGGTGGCATGGGTGGCGCAGACGAGCCGCACCAGGCCCGCGCGGTTCTCCATCAGTTCACGGCCGGCATAGGCGAGAATGCTCGAACGACTGGTCGCTCGCCCGGGCCTGGATCAGCGTGCCGTCGACCGAGAAACGCTCTGGCGGGGGCCATTCCCTGGCGGGCATCCTCCACTCCTCGGCGATGTGGTTCAACACAGGGGACATCAGCTCGCGCGGAGCCTACCTGTCGTCGGCCATCGTGGTCTTTCCTTGGTTCAAACATGCCGCTCCGCCGAGCCGGCGGCTTTACGGTACAGCCCGTGCTCCGGCCCTCCACCACCACCAGGCAGCGACCCATTGCAACGCGTCACGGTGTCCTCTTGACCTTCGTGCTGACCAGTCCGGAGGATGGTCTCGCGTCTGCATCGACACGATTCTCGGCAGCCGAGATAGCGCCGCCCGATGACGGTCGAGTGGCTGCTCAGGCGATCCCAAGCCAGGCGAGCAGCGCCCAGGCCAGCGCACCGAGGCTGCACGCGCCGGTCGCCGCCATGCCTGGAGCGCGCGCGAGCGGATGGATCGCGTAGCCGATCCAGAACGCAAGCCGTGCGACCGCGAACACGATGCCGAGCGCCACCACGCTCCGCATTGCCGCCGCACCGCCACCCGTTGCGAGGGCAACCAGCGCGGGCACGAACACCGCCAGCTGTTCGACCGTGTTGGTGATCACGCGCTGGGTGCGCACGAGCGCGAGGCCGTCCCGCCCTTGCGTAGGATCGAATGCACCGGTGATGAACCGGAGCAGGATCTGCGCCCCGATCATCAGCGCCAGCACCGCCACGCCCGGCAGCACGGCGAGCACACCGAGCGCAAGCCGTTCATCGGCGGTTTCGGCGGTGACTTGCGGGAGCAACGCGTCCAGCGCGACGAACAGCCCGCACGCCACCCCGAGCCCGATCCCCGTTCCGCCGACCGAGAGAAGACGGGTGCCGCTCGCCACGCTCAGGCCGCGAGCCCGTGCCGGCCCATCTCGAGGATCTTCTCCTGGCGCGCGGCGACCAGGCTCGGCCCGTCGAGAGTCGCAAGCCCCGCGAGGGCGGCCGCGACTGCCTCGCCGACCGCGGTGATGGCCGCGCCCGGATCGCGATGCGCGCCGCCGAGCGGCTCGCCGATGATGCCGTCGATCAGGCCGAGCTTCTGGAGATCCGCCGCCGTCAGCTTCAGCGCCTCGGCCGCCACCTCGGCCTGGCCAGCGTCGCGCCAGAGGATCGAGGCGCAGCCCTCCGGGCTGATCACGCTGTAGATCGCATGCTCGAGCATCAGCACGCGGTCGGACGCGGCGAGCGCGATCGCACCCCCCGAGCCGCCCTCGCCGATGATGGTGGCGACAATCGGCACGGGGGCGGCGAGACAGGCCTCGATCGAGCGGGCGATCGCCTCGGCCTGGCCGCGCGCCTCGGCGTCGATCCCGGGATAGGCGCCGGGCGTGTCGACGAAGGTAAGGATCGGCAGGCGGAACCGGCCGGCGAGCTCGATGATCCGGCGCGCCTTGCGATAGCCCTCGGGGCGGCTGATGCCGAATTTGTGGGCGTCCCTGATCTCGGTGTCGTCGCCCTTCTCGGTGCCGAGCACCGCGACAGCGCGACCGCGGAATCGCCCGAGTCCCGCGAGCACCGCGCGGTCGTCGGCGAAGGCGCGGTCGCCGGCGAGCGGAACGAACGCCTCGATCAGCCCGGCGATCACGTCCCGTGCGTGCGGGCGCGCGGGATGGCGCGCAACCTGGGTCTTCTGCCACGGCGTGAGCTTGGCGTAGGTCGCGGCGAGCAGCTTCTCGACCTTCTCGGAGAGTCGGCCGATCTCGTCCGCGATATCGACCTCGGGGCTGTCGGGGAGGCGGCGGAGCTCCTCGATCTTGCCCTCGAGCTCGGCGATCGGCTTCTCGAAGTCCAGGAAGTGGCGCATGGGGCCGAGCCCCTAGCATATCGGGCCGGGGCCGATAAGCGCCGCGGCCGGCCTTGAAGCGCGGCGCGGGAGGGCGCTATGCGTGGGGCGGGCCGGCTTAGCTCAGCTGGTAGAGCACCTGATTTGTAATCAGGGGGTCGGGGGTTCGAGCCCCTCAGCCGGCACCACATCAGCCCACGCGGCGTCAGGCAGGATTGCGCCGCCGACGCGCGACGATCAGCGCCGCGCTACCGCATCCATTTGACCTGCAAGTCGCGCCGCACGTCCTCGGGGGTCACCCTCAGGACCCCGCCCGGCACCGATTGAGGCAGCTCGTGCGCCTGGGCGACGAACGCGATGTCCCGGAGCACATACTCATTGAGATGCGCGAGCTCATAGCGGGCCTGCCGCACGCGCCGGCGCTCGGCGCGCCGCTCGGACCAGCGGCGCAACATCGAACGCAAGGTGCTCACGACGGCGGGCTCGGCGAAGAACGGGATGTGGATTGTTCTGGCCAGGCTCATGACGACCTCCTCGGTTATCCGGTTCCCAGCACCATGCCGGGTGCGAGACGAGCATCCCGCACCTGCCCACCCGAGGTCCTGACCCCGCGCTGACCGCCAGCCGATTTCCCGTGTATGATTGGCTGACCGACGCACTCCTGCGGCGGAGGTCCCGTGAACGAGGCCGCGTCCGGACCCGTGCTGCGCTTCGCTGGCCACGAGCTGGACGTGGCGCGTGGCTGCCTGCGCGGCCCCGACGGCGCCGAGGTTCCCCTCCCCCCGAAGCCCTTCGACCTGCTGGTCGCGCTCGCCCGCAACGCCGGCCGCACCATGAGCAAGGAGGCCCTGCTCGACGCCGTCTGGCCGGGCGTGCACGTCACCGAGGACAGCCTGTTCCAGGCCGTGCGCGACGTCCGACGCGCGATCGGCGACGAGGCGGGGCAGGTGCTGCGGTCAGTGCCGCGGCGGGGGTACCGGCTCGACGCACAGGTGTCGACGGACGTCCCGGCCGCGCCGCAGGTACAGGCGCCCGCACCGCCGCTGGATCGGCCTTCGGTCGTGGTGTTGCCGTTCCGGAACATCGGCGGCGGGCCGGAGCAGGACTACCTCGCCGAGGGCATCGCCGAGGAACTCACGGCCGCCCTCTCGCGCTTCCGCTCACTGTTCGTGATCTCGCGCAATTCCGCTGCTGCGTTCAAGGGCGCGTCGGTCGACGTCCACGAGGTCGGGCGCGCGCTCGGCGTACGCTACGTCGTCCAGGGCAGCGTGCGCCAGGCGGGTGGGCGACTGCGCATCAGCGCGGAGCTGGTCGAGGCGGCGAGCCAGGCGCAGCTCTGGTCGGATCGGTTCGAGGGCGCCGAAGAAGACCTGTTCGCGCTCCAGGACCGGATGGTGGCGGCGATCGCGCCGGTGCTGGAGCCAGCGATCGTGCAGGCCGAGATCGCGCGCGCCGGCCGCAAGCCAACGGCTGATCTGACCGCCTACGACCTTTACCTCCGTGCGCTGCCGAAATACCACACCTGGGCGGGTGCGGAGATGGGCGAGGCGCGCGACCTGCTCGAAGCGGCCCTTCGGCAGGATGCCCAGTTCCACCTCGCGCGCGCCTTGCTGGCCTACGTGATCTTCTACCTGGCGCTCACTGGGCATGACCCGGATCTCGACCGCGCCTGGGCGCGCGCGCTCGAGCTGGTGCAGCAGGTCCTGGCCGAGGATACGCACGACCCGCTGACGGTCGTCTATTGCGCGGCGGTGCTGTTCTATGTCGGCCACGCGGACGCACAGGCGCTGCCGCTGTTCGATTGGGCGATCGCCGCCAATCCCAACTGCTACGAGGCGTGGGTGTTCGGCGGATGGTACGTCATGCTGGCCGGCGATCCGGACCTCGCGCTGGCGCGCTTCGCCGAGGCGCGGCGGCTCGATCCGGTCCCCGCCAATCCGGTAGCCCTGGTCGGACAGGCAGCAGCACTCTTCGACGCCGGCCGCTATGCCGAAGCCGTCGCCGCCGCGCGGGAGGCGGTCGCGCGCCAGCCACGCTCGCCGATCGCGCGCACCCGGCTGACCGTCGCCCTTGCACTGCTCGGCGACATCGAGGCCGCGAAGCGCGAGGCCGTGACGTTGCTGCGGCTGCGTCCCGGCCTCACCTTGCGATCGGTGGAGCGGGTGAGGGGCACGCGCGACGACGCGCGTTGGGCCCTGTACGTGGAGGGGCTGCGCCGCGCCGGCGTCCCGGAGGAGTGACTCGGGAACGCCGGCGTACCCTCGGCTCAGCCCAGCAGCGGCTGCACCCGCCTCACCAGGTCGTCCATCGCCTGCTGCGGCGTCTTCATGCCCAGCACCGCCGCCTCGGCCTCCTCCTTGAAGAAGTCCGCCGCGCGCGCCGCCTGATCGAAGGCCGGCATCGGCACGCGCGCGACCTTCAGCACCGCGCGCTCGGCCTCGGCGAACGGCACGCGCTCGCGGATGCGCGGATCGTCATAGGTGCTGTTGCGCACCGGGCCGTTGCCGTTCAGCGCCGCCTTGAGCGTGCTCTCGCGGCTCAGCATCTCCTTCATCAGGCTCCACGCCAGATCCTTGTTGCGCGAGGCGCGCGGGATCGCCATGCCCCAGAACTCGACCTTCGCGGGGGCCACCTCGAACTTGCCGGCGAGCTCGCGGCTGACCGGGATCGTCGTGGTCTTGATCCTGCCAGGGAACTGCGAGCGCTGCGGGTCGTTGTAGATCTGATTGCGTCCCATCGAGTTGATGACCATCGCGGCCCGCCCGGTCTGCATCCAGACATTCACCTCCTCGGTGCTGATCGCGGCGAAGTTGCGCGGGAACGCTCCGGCGACGAACAGATCGCGCAGCAGCGTGATCGCGTTCACCATCGGGCGCTCGTTCGCCACGCACTTCATGTCGGGGGTGATGAACTCGCCGTCCCAGGCGCGCGCGATGTCGATCACGTTGGGATAGGTGACGCCGGGCAGCAGGAAGCCGACGACGGGCGCACCGTTCGCCCGGGTGTAGGTGCAGCGCTTCGCGACCTCGGCCAGCTCCTCGATCGTCTTCGGCGGTGCGGTGATGCCGCGTTCGGCCAGGATCTCCTCGTTGTAGTGGAAGCCGGAGGAGGCGTGGCGGAACGGCAGGCCATAGAGCTTGCCGCCGATCGCCATGCCCTGGACCATGCCGGGGAAGATGTCGGTCGGATCCTCCACCGGGTCGCGCGCCATGTACTCGTCGAGCGGCTCGAACAGTGTCGTGATGCGCGGCACCGTCTGGGTGTTCAGCAGGAAGCCGATATCGACCGTGGTCTCGCGCAGGCTCGCCTCGCGGAACAGCCGCTCCTGCAACGGCCCGGTATCGAAGGTCACCCACTCGACGCCGATCCCGGTGCGCTGCGACCAGCCGGCGGTGATGTCGCCGCCCTGGCCGGTGGTCGCAACGGTGCGATGCACGCGGTGCGAGTAGATGTTGAGCTTCTGCGCCTGCGCGCGCGCCCCCGTGGCGGTGAGCCCTGCGGCGAGGGCGCTGGAGCCGATCAGGCTGCGTCGGCTGAGGGTCATGACGGTTCTCCCCTTCTGTTCTCGGTTTCAGGTCCCGGCGTCGGTCGCGACATGCGCGACGCAATCGCCCGGGGCGACCTGTGCGGGCACGCGCCGGCAGACGACGAGCCCTGCCCGGGCGAAGTGTAGCGCGATCGGCGGCCGTTCGGGCTCCTCGATCGACAGGATGCGGCCGGCACGCTGGCCCGCGGTCACGGTCTGGCCGAGAGCGACCTCGGGCACGAACAGTCCGCGAGCGGTCGCGAACAGGAAATGGTCGGCGCCGGCAACGTTCATCAGCCGCGGCGGTGGTGCCGATGGGGTGTCAAGCTCGAGCACGCCGGCATGGCAGAGCAGGCCGTACAGTGCCCCCTCGGCGGCGGCGGCGGAGGATGGCGTGAGCGACCCGCCGCCGCCGATCTCGCAGGCGACATGCGCCACGCCGCGCGCGAGCCCGGCGGCAGGCAGCGTGCGCGTGTCCTGTGTCGCCTGCACCGTCAGCCCGAGCGGGAGTCGCATTGCCAGCATCGCCGCCTTGAGGGTCACGGCGAGCGCCGGATCGTTGGCTGCGCGCACCATCGCGCAGGGAAGGTACTCCATCGAGCTGCCACCGGAATGGAAGTCGAGCGCCCAGCTGACGCGCGGCAGCAGCTCGGTATCGACGAAATGCGCGATCATCGAGGTCGGTCCGCCGTTCGGATCGCCCGGGAACAGTCGGTTGAGATTGCCGCCATCGAGCGGCGAGTCACGCCGTCCGGCGAGCACCGCCGGCAGGTTGAGCGCCGGCAGCACGATGAGGCGCCCCTTGAGGCGCGTGGGATCCAGCTCGCGGATCAGGTCGCGCAGCACCGCCTGCCCTTCGTACTCGTCACCGTGGTTCCCCGCGGTCAGCAGCACCGACGGCCCCTCGCCGCCGTTCAGCACGGCGATCGGCACCGGGATCACGCCGTAGCCGCTCTCGTGGCGCGAATGCGGGATGCTGAGCCGACCGAGGCGCCGGCCGGGCGTGCGGTCGTCGAGGTCGAGGTCGCAACGGATGCGGCTCTTCGCACTCATGCCGATGCCGCCTCCTGCGTCGCCTCGGCCGCGGCGGCCACGGTATCGGCAGCGGCGAACAGCCCGGGCAGGCCGCCGGAGTGCAGGAACACCACGGGTCCGTCCGGCAGTCCGCCGCGGTGGAGCGCGCCGGTCAGCCCCGCCATCGCCTTGCCAGTATAGGCAGGATCGAGCGCCACACCCTCGCACCGCGCGACGCGCAGCAGGGCCGCGACCGACGCCTCGCTCGGGACGCCGTAGCCGGGACCGATCCATGTGGCGTCCACGACCAGCGGCAGGGTGAGCGGCACGGGCCAGCCCGCGCGCTCGGCAGCGCGGCGCGCGACCTCGGCCATCCACGGGCGAAGCCGCTCGGTCGGCTGCTGCACGCTGACTGCGCGCACCTGGCAGCGTCGGCCGAGCCGCGCAATGCCAAGCGCAAGCCCGGCAGCGGTGAGTCCCGATCCGGCAGCGAGAACGATCGTCCCCGGATCGATCCCGGCCGCGCGCCAGTCAGCGTCGAGTTCCTCGGCCGCAACGGCCCAGGCCAGCGCGGCGAGCGGCGCGCTCGCGCCGGGCAGGTGGATCGCGTAGGGGCGATGCCCGCGCGCGCGGAGCGAGGCGGCGGCCTCCTCGAGCGCAGTCGCGAGCGAGGGGTCCCACGGATCGGCCGAGGCGACGAAGCGGATCTCGGCGCCGAACAGCGCATCGAGCAGAAGGTTGCCCTGACGCGGCGGCGCCGGGCCGCGCAGCACGAGCGTGCACGCAAGCCCAAGCTTCGCCGCCGCGCCGGCCAGCGCGCGGCAGAAATTCGATTGCGCGCCGGCCGTCGTCAGCACGGCATCCGCGCCCTCGGCCAGCGCCTCGCCAAGCAGCCATTCGAGCTGGCGGATCTTGTTGCCGCCGAGCGCCGCACCGGCGAGGTCCTCGCGCTTGAACCAGATCTCGCGGCCGAGCGCGGCGGAGAGTCGCGGGGCAGGCTCGAACGGCGTCGGCCAGTGTCCGAGCGACACCCGCGGAGGTGTCATGACGGCTGCCGCATCGGCGCGATCGCCGCGACGAGGTCGCGCGAGGCATCGAAATGCGCGTGCAGGGCAAGCCGCGCAGCGTCGGGGTCACGCTTGCGGATCGCCGCGAGGATGCGTTCGTGCCGCGCGAGCGTGCGGCGCGCGTCGCGCAGTTCGCGCCGCTCCTGCATCAGCCGCATCACGTGTTTCGCCGCCGGCGCCAGCGCCTCCATCAGGAAGAGCATCAGCGCATTGCCGGCGGCGCGCGCGAGCGCGAGGTGGAAGGCGAGATCGGCCTCCACCCACGGATCGACCGTGTCCCGCTCGGCCTGCATGGTCGCGACCAGCGCGGCGAGAGTCGTGATGTCTTCCTCGGTCGCACGCACCGCGGCGAGCGCACCGATCTCGGTCTCGATCGCGCGGCGCAGTTCGATCGCCTCGCGCAAGCCCTCGGGGCGCGAACGGATGGCGCGATCGAAGAAGGTCGCGAGCGGCGCCGCCGAGGGCGGCAGCACGGTGGTCGGCCGGCCCTGCTGGATCAGCACCGCGCCCATCGCGGCGAGCTGGCCGAGCGCTTCGCGCACCACCGTCTTGCTGACACCGAATCGTTGCGCAAGCGTCGCTTCAGGGGGCAGCTCCTCGCCTGGAGCGAGCCGGCCCGTCGTGATGCCTTCCAGCAGCTGTCCGACCACGTGGTCCGACAGGCGCTGACGCGGTGCGGCGACGACCTCGAGCGCGTCCGGCATCGGCCCCTTGCTCACCCTTATGTTATCTGCTTATCATAAGAGTGGATCAGCGGTCAATGCGCGGGAGGGAACGGTGCGGATCGTCGAGGTGAGGGCCCACCCGCTTGCCGCACCGATCGCGCCGGACATCCAGAAGACCTCCGCCGGCAACTACCCGACGATCTCGATCCTGGTGGTCGAGGTGATCACCGATCAGGGCATCACCGGCTGGGGCGAGGGGCTGCTGCGCGCGGCTCCGGCCGCGGCGGCCACGCTGGTCGAACAGACGCTGAAGCCGCTGCTGCTGGGCGTCGATCCCTTCGCGGTCGAGGCGCTGTGGCCGAAGCTTGCGCGCGCCACCACCGGACGGTCCGGCGGGGCCCTGATCGAGACGGTGGCGGCGATCGACATCGCGCTCTGGGACATCATGGGCAAGGCGCTCGGCCAGCCGGTGCATCGGCTGCTCGGCACCTGCGGGCGCGCGCGCGTCACCGCCTATGCCTCCTCGATCTCCTGGGGCCCGCTCGCGATCGCCGAGGCGCAGGCGGAGGAGGCGGTGCGGCGCGGCTTCCCGCTGATCAAGGTCAAGATCGGCGCGCCGGTCGAGGCCGCGATCGAGCGCATGCGCGTGCTCACACGGCTGGCCGGCGGACGGGCGAAACTGTGCGCGGATGCGAACTGGGCCTTCGACTACGACGATGCGCTGCGCCTCGCCCGCGCGCTGCTCGACCTCGACATCCATTGGCTCGAGGAGCCGATCGTGCCGGAGGACCTCGACGGCTACCGCCGCCTGCGCGCCGCCGTGCCGATCCGACTCGCGGCCGGCGAGAGCGAGTTCACCGCCTGGGGCGCGCGCGATCTGATCGCGAGCCGCGCGGTCGGTGTGATCCAGCCCGACGTGGCGCGCTCGGGCGGCATCACCGAGACGCGCCGCATCGCCACCCTCGCGCACTGCTTCCACGTCGCCTATGCGCCGCATATGGGCTTCTCGGGCGCAATCTGCGCTGCCGCCTCGCTGCACCTCGCCGCGGCCATGCCGAACTTCGCCACCTTCGAGTGCATGATCTTTCCGAATCCGCTGCGCGAGGAGCTCGCGACCACGCGGCCGGGCGATCCGTCGCTGCTGGAGGGTGGCGCGCTGCCGGTGCCCGAGGGGCCGGGGCTCGGCATCGAGATCGACCGCGCAGCACTGGCGCGTCTCACGGTCGCCTGACGACGCGGCGATGCGCGCGCGGCCGATCCACTACCTGCTGATCTCGCCGGCGCAGCTGCTGCTGGTCGTGACCATCCTCGTGCCCTCGCTCTGGGTCGGCTGGCTCAGCCTGCACGAGGCCTCGTTCGGCACCGAGGCACGCTATGTCGGCTTCGCCAACTACACAAAGCTCGCCGCCGATCCCTATTTCTGGCGCGCCTTCGTCAATACGGTCGTCATCGTCAACGTGATCGTCTATGCCGAACTGCTGCTCGGCCTCGGCATCGCGCTCCTGTTCGCCGGCGGCCTGCCGTTCCCGCGCCTGATGCTCGCGATCGTGCTCGCGCCCTACGCGATCAGCGAGGTCGTCGTGGTGATCATGTGGAAGACGATGTTCGAGCCGCAGGTGGGCGTGATGCAGCTGCTGCTCGGCGCGCTCGGGATTCCCGGGCTGGAGTGGGCGGTCAATCCGCTGCACGGGCTCACGCTCATCGTGCTGCTCGCGGTGTGGCACCACCTGCCGTTCACGTTCCTGCTGCTCTACGCCGCGCTGCTCGGCGTGCCGAAGGAGCTGCACGAGGCCGCGAAGGTGGACGGTGCGGGCGCCTGGCGGGCCTTCCTGCACGTCACGCTGCCCTCGATCATGCCGGCGTTCCTGGTCGCGCTGCTGTTCCGCTACGTCTTCGCCTTCCGCCTGTTCTCCGAGCCCTGGCTGCTCACCCAGGGCGGGCCCGCGCGCATGACCGAGGTGATGGCCGTCTATCTCTACAAGGCGGCGTTCCGCTATCACGAGCTTGGCCTCGCCGCCGCCACGGGCTGGGCGATGCTGCTGCTGTCGCTCGCGATCTCGATCCCGTATCTCCGCGCGGTGCAGCGGCGGATGTTCGCCGATGCGACCTAGGCGCTGGCGGCCGCTCGTGCGGCGCACCCTGCGTGGGCTCGCCTTCGTCGCGGTCGCGGTGTGGTCGCTGTTCCCGATCCTGTTCGTGATCCACGCCTCGTTCCGCCCGCCCGCGACCATCTTCGCCGTGCCGCCGCAGTACCTCGTGCCACCGACGACGCAGAACTATGTCGAGCTCGCCCGGCTCTGGCCCGAGTTCTTCGGCTCGCTCACCAACAGCCTGGTCATCACGCTGGGCGCGACCGCGCTCACCGTGGTGGCGAGCGCGCTCGCGGGCTGGGTGTACGCGCGCCGGCGCGGCCGGCTGCTGACCTCGAGCGCGTTCTTCATGGTGCTGGTGCGGATGTTTCCGCCGATCGTCATCACCCTGCCGCTGTTCCCCGCCGTCAACGCGGCCGGGCTCTCTGACACGCATCTGGTGCTGGTGCTGCTCTACGCGGCGTTCTTCGTCTCGCTCGGCACCTGGATCATGAAGGCCTTCGTCGATCAGGTGCCGCGCGAGTTCGAGGAGGCGGCCGAGGTGGACGGCGCCTCGCTCTGGCAGATGCTGCGCCATGTGATCGTGCCGCTGGTGGTCCCGGGCATGATCGCAGCGGCGGTGTTCATCTTCATCTTCGCCTGGAACGAGTTCCTGTTCGCGTTCGTGTTCACCACAACGCGCGCGCGCACCGCACCGCTGGTCATCAGCGAGATGTTGGGCTCGGTGACAGGCGTGGACTGGGGGCCCGTGTTCGCCGCAGCGACCATCCAGCTCGTGCCGGTGCTGCTGTTCGTCGTTCTGCTGCAACGCCATCTGGTCGCCGGACTGACCGCCGGCGGCGTGAAGGGATAGAGAGGAAGGAAACCCAGTGTCCGCGACACTCCAGGACCTCAGGCTTGCCGATCCGCGCCTCAGCCGGTTCGATCCGATGCGGCGCATCATCTGCTTCGACGACTTCGACCGCGGCTATTGCGGCTGGACCCAACTGGTCGGGAACTACGAGCACACGCTCGACTCGATGACGGCCTCCTACGCCGCGCACACGCATCCGCAGCTCGCCACCGTGAGCCACTGGGACGCCGGGACGCATGGTGGCGTCGACGGCACCTACGCGCTGAAGATCGCCACGCGTCCGAAGCGCGGCATCCGCTCGACCGCGATCAAGCGGCTCACCTTCCGCCAGGCCGGGCCGATCCGTCTCGAGTTCTACTTCACCTTCAAGCCCGAGGCGACGGAGCTGCGCCTCTCCGAGACCGATGTCCGTTCGGTCGGGTTCCTCTATGATCTCCAGACCGGCCACGAGCAGAACGGGCAGCGCGTGATGCCGCATATCCGCTTCCTGAATGCGGAGGACGGCCGGCACATCCAGTGCTGGCAGTACAAGGACGAAACGACGCCGGTGCGCGAGATCGGCACCGAGGGCAAGACCGCCACCCACGACCATCTCGCGCCGTTCGGCTGGAAGGACATTCCAGGCGGCGAGCAGAAGCTCTGCTACAACGAGATTCCGACCAAGATCAACTGGCACTACATGCGCTTCGACTTCGATCTCGCCGCCATGCGCATGATCGAGATGCAGTGCAACGACCGGCGCTACGATCTGGCCGGCATCCCCAACATCGTCATCCCGGCGATGCGCAATCTCTGGTGCATGCTGAACCTGGTGTTCTTCGCCGAGGCCGAGACCGACAAGCGGGTGTTCCTCTACATCGACAGCGTCTGCCTCTCGGGGGAGTTCTGAGCCATGCTGCGCGAGAGCCACACCGCGATCGTCGCCCGCAACGAGCGCTGGGAGGGCGAGGCGGCGACCGAGCCGTTCGAGGCCGGCTGGGCGTCTGAGGCGATCTTCTTTCTGCGCGCACTCGCCGCCGAGGGCCCGACCGGCGAGGGGCGCGCGCATGTGCAGATCTCGCCCGACGGCATCCGCTGGGTGGACGAGGGGACGAGCGCACCGGCGCCCAGCGCGGCGGAGGGGATCGCCGTGCTGCGCATCGCGCATTTCGGCTCGTGGCTGCGGCTGCGCGTGAGCCTGCCGTCCGGTGCGAGGCTCACGCCCGTCGTCACGCTGTCGTTGAAGGCGTAGCAGCTGCGCCGGACAGCGCCGACGCAGCCGCGACCGGATCAGGTCTTCTCGATGTTCCAGTAGAACAGCGCGGGGCCCGGGATGAGGCCTTTCAGCCAGTTCCGGTAAGCGATCACGCTGCGGTACTGGCCGAGTGGAATCGAGCTGACATGGTCGACGTGGAACCGCTCGAGCTCGGTGCGGATCTGCTGGCGCTTCGCCGGATCCGTCTCGACTGCCCAGGCGCTCGTCAGCTCGGGCACGCGCGCGTTGCACGGCCAGCCGAACCACGCGTCGTCGCAGTGGCGCGTGAAGATGTTCAGCAGCGGATTGGCGATGCCGGTCAGCGTCGCGTTGGTGACGAAGATGTTCCATCCTCCCTGATCCGGCGCTGCGCGCGAGGCGCGACGTTGCACCAGCGCGCTCCAGTCCATCGCGATAAGGTCGACGTTCACGCCGATCTGCTTCAGCGTATCCGCCGCCATCAGCGCGGCCGGATGCAGGATCGCGTTGTCGGCCGGGTCCATCACGACCACGGGCCGGCCGTCATAACCGGACTGGCGCAAGAGTTCGCGCGCCTTGGCGACATCGCGCGATGGCCATCCGAGTGCGCTGAAGCGATTGTCCTCCTCCGCGCCGCAGCCGAAGATCGCCGCGCACTCGCGCGAGGGCGTATGCTGGCCGACCACGGCCGCCATGAAGTCCTTCTGGTTGACCGCCATCTGCAACGCTTTGCGCGCGTCCTGCTTGTCGAAGGGCGGGTGCAGATGGTTGATGACCATGAAGAGCTGGTAGCCGAACGGATCGTTCGGCGCGACCGTCACGTCGCGCGACCGCTCAAGCAGCGGCACGAGATCGTGGGAGAGCGTTTCGAGCAGATCGAGCTCGCCGGTGATCAGCCCGTTCGCCGCCGTCGCCGCATCCGGCGTGTAGAGCGACTCCACGCGGTCGACCTTCACGACCTTGCCGCCGGCTGCCTGGCTCGCCGGCTCGCTGCGTGGCACGTAGCCCTCGAACCTCTCGTAGACGACCTTGGCGCCGGGGATCCACTCCTCGCGCTTGAAGCGGAACGGTCCGGAGCCGATGACCTCGGTGATGGCCGTGCTCGCATCCGTGCGCGCGAGCCGCTCAGGCATTATGAACGGTACGTTGCTGTCGATCTTGCCGAGCGCGTCCAGCACGAAGCCGACCGCACGTTTCAGCTTGAGCTGGAAGGTGCGCTCGTCGCGCGCCTCGATGCTGTCGGTGACCGCCATCAGGGCGCGACCCATGCCGTCGCGCTGGCCCCAGCGACGCACGGAGGCGACGCAGTCGGCCGCGCGCACAGGCGTGTTGTCGTGCCAGCGCAAGCCCTCGCGGAGCTGGAACGTCCAGGTAAGTCCGTCGCCGGACGCCTCGTGGCCGCCGACCATCTGGGGCTGCGGGCGGTTCTGTTCGTCGAGCGCGAACAGCGTGTCCCACACCATGTAGGCGTGATTGCGGGTGATGTAGGCGGTGGTCCAGATTGGATCGAGGGCGCGCAGATCGCCGATGGGCACGGAGCGGATCACCCTCGTCCGGTCCTGCGCCATGGCCCTTCGGCTTTCGGCCGACAGCAATGCCGGCGCCGCCAGACCCGCCTGCACCATCGTTCGACGCTTGAGTGTCATCGGAGCCTCCCTTGCTCGTGACCGACGCTTCTACGTCAGCCTATGACGCATCTCCTCCACTGTGAAGGATGGCTCAGAACGCAGCCGGCAGCCCGGGCAGGATGCGCAGTTCCGGCCTCGCCGCGAACAGATCGCCCCAGGCCCGCCGCGCGATCCGATCCGCCTCCTTTACGATCGCGGCTTCGTCCATGGTACGCACGGTGCCGTCACGCATCAGCCAGGTGCCATCCACCATCACGCTTTCGACATCATGCGGCTGGCCCTGGTGAACGAAGGTCGAGACCGCGCGGATCATCGGCACGAGGTGCGGCCGGTCGGTGCGTACGACGATCAGATCCGCCTTGTTGCCCGTGGCAAGCCAACCGGCGTCATCGATGCCCATCGCCTTGTACCCGTTGCGCGTGGCCCAGCGCAGTGCCTGCTCGGGCGTCGGATTGCGGCCGTCCTCGCGGCGGATACGCTCCATGAACAGCCCGGTGCGGGTCACCTCGACCATGTCCTCGGCCATGTTGTCCGAGCCCATGCCGATCGTGCAGCCCTCGTGCTCCAGTACTGCGACGCGCGGGCTCAGTCCGCGGCGCGCGGCGATCGCGGAGTTGAACGACACGGAGACGCGCGCCTGCCCAAGCAGCCGCTCCTCGCGATGACCCATGCAGCGGCAATGCGCGCAGACGAGGCGCGGGTTGAGGAAATCGAGGCTCGCGAGATACTCGGTCGGCAGCATGCCGCGATGCGCCTGCACCGCTGCGACCTCGCCCCAGATCTGGTTCAGGTGGATCGTTGCGATGGTGTCGAGCTCCTCCTGCATCGCACGCACGCGACTGAGCAGACCAGGCGAGCACATGTCGGGCGCCCAGGCCGCGAGTCCGACGCCGATCCGGCCCTGACCCGCGCCATGCCATTTCGAATGCAGATCGGCGATGCGCTGCAACCCCGCCTCGCCGAGCCGGTCGTCCTGCTCGAACGGACCCGGATCGCCGATCGAGGTGTTCGCACGGTCCCAGGTCCGTTCGGCGAGCAGCATGCGCAGCCCCGTCTCGACCATCTGCGGCGCGTAGCCGGCGATGTTCGCGCCGTCCTCCAGCACCGCGGTGGTGCCGCTGCGGATCGCCTCGAGCGCGCCGAGCTGGCACATCACCGCATACTCCTCGGCCGAAAGCCTGGGCAGCGGCAGAGGCGACAGCCCACCCGAGAACGGCGGCTTGTGCGGCGGAGAGAGGTCCTCGTAGAGGCCGCGCGCCAGCGTCATGCCGAGATGGGTGTGGATGTTGGCGAAGCCAGGGAGCACCGCGCGGTTGCGCCCGTCGATCCGCTCGGCATCGGGGAATGCCCGCGCCACCTCCTCGTCCGGGCCGATCGCGGCGATGCGGTCGTCACGGATCGCGATCGACGCCCCGTGATGCACCGTATCCGTGTCGTCGCCGGTGACGATCGTGGTGGCGTGGATCACCAGGCTCATGCCGTTTCCTCCCCGGAACTCGCGCGTCGGATTGCCGCGCCGGCGGGAGTGTCGCACCATGATTGGGCGGCGTGAACCTCCCGCCCCCGATCACGGAGAACCGCGATGCCGACACCGACGCTGATCCGCAACGCTGCCTGGGCCGTGCTGTGGGACGCTGCGGCGAAGCAGCACGTGTACGGCCGCGACATCGACATCGTGCTGCGCGATGGCCGCGTCGCCTCAGTCGCGCCGCATGTCGACGGGCCGGTCGATGCCGATCTCACCGTGATCGACGGCCAGCGGATGCTGGCGATGCCGGGGCTTGTCAACGTGCACACGCACCCGACCACCGAGCCCGCCTATCGCGGCGTGCGCGAGGATCATGGCGTGCCGGAACAGCACATGAGCGGGCTGTTCGAGCGACTCCAGGCGTTCCGGCTCGATGCGGCCGGCCAGCAGGCCGCCATGCGGCTCGCCTATGCCGAGCTCATGGGCGCGGGTGTCACGGCGGTCGTCGATCTCACCGCGCCGTTCGAGGGCTGGATGGACGTGATGCGCGAGTCCGGCCTGCGTGTCTGGGTCGGGCCCGGCTACGCGAGCGCGCGCTGGGGCATGAGCGCGCCACAGACCGTCACCTGGACCTGGGACGAGGCGCGGGGCCGCGCGGGCTTCCAGCGCGCCCAGGCGATCATGGACGAGGCGGACGCCGATCCCTCGGGCCTGCTGCGCGGCATCGTGTTCCCGGCGCAGATCGACACGGTCGAGGAAGGGTTGCTGCGCGACTCCGCCGCCCTCGCGGCCGAGCGGGGACGCCCCTTCACCACCCACATCGCGCAGGCGGTGGTCGAGGTGCAGGAGATGATCCGCCGCCACGGCATGACGCCGATTCAGTGGGCGTCCTCGATCGGCATCCTCTCGCCGCGCTCGATCCTCGGCCACGCGATCTTCATCGACGAACATCCCTCGATCCGCTGGCACACCGCGCGTGACCTCGCGCTGATGGCCGAGCACGGGGTGGCGGTCGCGCACTGTCCCTCGCCCTTCGCGCGCTACGGCGAGCATCTGCGCGATTTCGGCCGCTACCGCCGTGGCGGCGTGCGCATGGCGATGGGCACGGATGTCGCGCCGCACAACATCATCGAGGAGATGCGGCTGGCGATCCTGCTCGCGCGCAATGCTGCGCGTGACATCGCAGCGGCCGACACGGCGGCAGTGTTCCACGCCGCGACCGTGGGCGGGGCGGAGGCGCTGGGGCGGCCGGACATGGGGCGGCTCGTGGTGGGCTCGGCGGCCGATCTGGTGCTGGTCGATCTCGCGCATCCGCAGATGATGCCGGCGCGCGATCCGTTGCGCTCGCTGGTGTTCCACGCCGCCGACCGCGCCGTGCGGCATGTCTTCGTGGCCGGGCGTCAGGTGCTGGCGGACGGGCGGCCGACCCTGCTCGATGTCGGCGAGGCGGCCGGCATCCTCGCCGAGAGCCAGGCGAGGATGCTGCGCGACTCGGGCAAGTACGACTATCTCGGCCGCGCGGGCGACGCGATCACGCCGCTGAGCCTGCCGGTCGGCTGAACCCGGCCGAACGCGCTGGACGGCTCAGGCTTTCCCCACCATCGCCTGCCAGCGGCGCACGACCTCCAGGTTGTCGAGACGCAGCCCTGGCCGCGCGCCGCACACCGCGACGAGGAAGGCGATCGCCGCAGTACCGTCGGCGACGGTCAGATCAGGGCATCACGGCCGGCGTCGCGGTTTCCATCGCCCTCGCCTCCGTTGGGTGGCGGGCGGATCCTGCCGCGAGTCCGGCAGGACACCCGCCAGCGTCGATCACGCTGTGCCGCGGCCGCGCTGCACTGGATCAAGATCCCACGGCGCGCGTGCGGCTTCACGGTGGACGTCGGCGCGCGACAGGCCGAGGTCGTGCAGCAGGTGCTCGTCCAGCTCCATCAGCTGGCGGCGCGTCCGGTGCGCGACCCAGGCGCGGCGCAGACCGTCCCAGAGGCCGGCCAGCGACGGCAGAGCCGGGCTGGCGACGCGGAGGCGGGACTCGGTGCGGGCGGACATCGGGGTCACTCCTTCGGGTTGCGTGGCCGCATCCTCGCGGACTCGGCGGGCGGACGCGTCGCGGTCCTTGCGGCCGAAGCATCCTCATCCGACGTCCGCAGCCAAGGATTCGGCCACAGGCGAAGAATGGGGATGCGCAACACATCAGTGAAGCGCATTGAAGTGATCTCAACGATCAGCGATACTCATGATGTCAAGAGGCATCCCGATGAACGCTCCCACCGGCCTGGACACCGACCTGCTGCGCACCTTCGTGCTGATCGCCGACGGGCGCAGCTTCACGCACGCCGCCGCCGTGGTCGGCCGCACCCAGTCGGCCGTGTCGATGCAGATGCGCCGCCTCGAAGAGCTGCTCGGCAAGCCGCTGTTCCGCCGCAGCGGCCGCCGCACCGAGCTGACCGAGCACGGCCAGTTCCTGCTCACCCGTGCCCGCGCGGTGGTCGGGCTCGCCGACGAGATCGTCGGCGCGTTCCGTGCCCCGCGGCTGACCGGCACGGTGCGGATCGGCGCGCCGGACGACTACGCCACGCGCTACCTGCCCGACATCCTTGCCCGCTTCGCCGCCACCCACCCGGAGGTGGAGGTGGAGGTGGAGATCCAGCCCTCCGAGGTGCTGCAGGACCGCGTGCGGCGAAGCGAGGTGGACCTCTGCCTGATGTCGGTCGGGAATGGGTCGATGGACGGCGAGGTGGTCTGGCGCGGCCCGCTGCTGTGGGTCGGCAGTCTCGCGCACCCCGATGTGCACCGGCGTGATCCGCTGCCGCTCGCGCTGTCCAACGGCGACTGCATCTGGCGGCGCGTGGCGGAACGCGCGCTGGAGGAGGTCGGCCGGTCGTATCGCGTCGCGTATCTCTCGCGCAGCCAGACCGGGCAGCATGCCGCGGTGCTGGCCGGACTCGCGATCACGGTGAACACGCCCTGCACGCTGCCGCCGGGGCTGCGTGTGCTTGGGCCGTCCGAGGGGCTGCCGCCGCTGCCGGGGTTCGGGCTCGCGCTGGTGGTGGCGCCGGCGGGACGTCAGCCGGTGACCGACGCGCTGGGACGGCACATCAGCGCCTCGTTCCGCGCCGAGGCGGCGGGCGAAGGGGTCGTTGCGCCAGCCGCATGAGCCTGCATGGGCTTGCCGCCTCATGCCAGGAATGATCTGATCGGGCGTCGTTGCCTCGACGGACCGGGATATTCCGTCTGGCGAAACCAGAACGACGGCGGGAGGGATGGTGCGATGAAGCGACGCATGTTGCTCGGAGCCGCGGCGGCGAGTGCGATCCTGCCGGTGCCCACCCTGGCGCAGCCGGCCGGAACCCGTGTGCTGCGCGTGGTGCCGCAGGCCAACCTCACCGTGCTCGATCCGATCTGGACCACAGCGGTGATCACCCGCCACCACGGCTACATGGTCTATGACCAGATCTGCGCGCTCGACAGCGGCTTCAACGTCCGCCCGCAGATGGCCGAGGGTTGGGAGGTCGGGAACGACGGCCGGTCCTGGACCTTCACGCTGCGCGACGGCCTGCGCTTCCACGATGGCGAACCTGTGCGCGCGGCCGACTGCGTCGCCTCGATCAGGCGCTGGGGAGCGCGCGACCAGTTCGGCCAGGCGGCGATGGCGGTCACGGACGAGCTTGTCGCGCTCGACGACCGCCGCTTCCGGTTCCGGCTGAAGCAGCCCTTCCCGCTGCTCGCCACCGCGATCGGCAAGCAGACCTCCAGCCCCTGCTTCGTGATGCCCGAGCGGGTCGCGGCGACCGACCCGAACCGCCAGATCACCGAGACGGTCGGCAGCGGCCCCTACCGCTTCCTGCGCGACGAGTTCGTGCCCGGTGCGCGTGTTGCCTATCAGCGATTCGACGGCTACCGGCCGCGCCAGGAGCCGCCCGACTGGACCTCCGGCGGGCGCGTCGCGCACATGGAGCGCGTCGAGTGGTCGATCATCCCGGATCCGGCAACCGCGGGCGCGGCGATCCAGACCGGCGAGGTGGACTTCCTCGAATTCCCCCTGCACGACCTGCTGCCGACCTTCCGGCGCAACCGCGACCTGGTCGTGCGCATCCGCGACCGGATGGGCACCTACGCGATGCTGCGCTTCAACCACCTGGTGCCGCCGTTCGACAATCCGGCGCTGCGCCGCGCCCTGGCGATGGCGGTGAACCAGGAGGACTACATGCGCGCGGTCGCAGGCAACGACCCGGAGATGTGGCGCACCTGCTACAGCTTCTGGACCTGCGACACGCCGCTCGCCTCGGATGCCGGCAGCGCGTTCCTCCAGACGCCCGACCTTGGACGTGCACAGGCGGCGATGCGCGAAGCCGGCTATGCCGGCGAGCGCGTGGTCATGCTGGCGCCCGGCGACCTGCCGACCATCCTGGCGCTCAGCCAGGTGACAGCAGACCTGATGCGCCGGCTCGGGTTCAACCTCGACCTCGTCGTCACCGACTGGGGCACGCTGGTGCAGCGGCGCGCGAAGATGGACCCCGTCGAGCAGGGCGGCTGGAACATCCTGCACACGACCTGGTCGGGGGCTGAGCACCTGAACCCCGCCGTGCACCAGCAGATCCGCGGCAACGGCAGGCGCGGCTGGGTCGGCTGGCCTGAGGACGGCGAGACCGAGCGGCTGCGCAGCGCTTGGTTCGACGCGCCGGATCTCGCCAGCCAGCAGCGCATCGCGGCGGCCATGCAGGAGCGCGCCTATGCGAACCTGCCCTATGTGCCACTCGGGATGTACCTCCACCCGAATGTGTGGCGCAGCAGCGTGACCGACGTGATCCACGCGCCGGTGCTGCTGCTCTACAATATTCGAAAGACGTAAGGCGCCCGGCGTCGCAGGGCGGTTGACCTTGCTCAATGCGGGCCGGCCGACACGGGCGCAACCGTGCCGGGATGGTCGACGATGCGACCCTGATCGCGCGCTGGGATCGGCACCTGCCGCGCTACACGTCCTATCCGACGGCGGTGCAGTTCCACCCCGGCGTGACCGCCGCGACCATGTGCGCCTGGCTCGGCGCACTGTCGGCCGACGTGCCGCTCTCGCTCTACCTGCATGTGCCGTTCTGCCGGCGCATGTGCTGGTACTGCGGCTGCAACACGGTGGTGGTGAACCGTGCCGCGCCGATCGAGGCGTATGTCGACGACCTGATCGAGGAGATCGCGCTCTGGCGCGCAGCGATCGGCGCGCGACGGCGCGTCACCTCCATCCATTGGGGCGGCGGGACACCAACCGTTCTTGGCGCGGTGCAGTGGCGGCGTGTCGATGCCGCGCTGCGCAGCGCGTTCGCGATCGAGCCGGCGGCCGAGATCGCGGTGGAGCTCGATCCGCGCACGCTGTCGCCCGGAATGGTCCGGGCGCTTGCGGACACAGGCGTGACGCGCGTGTCGCTCGGCGTGCAGGATTTCGATCCGTTGGTCCAGAAGGCCGTCAACCGCGTCCAGCCCAGGGAGGTGGTGGCGGACGCGGTTGCTCGGTTGCGCGGCTCGCGGATTGATCGGATCAACCTCGACCTGATGTACGGGCTGCCGCACCAGACCGAGATCTCGGTGGCGCGTACGGCACGCCAGGCACTGGCGCTCAACCCCGACCGGATCGCGCTGTTCGGCTACGCGCATGTTCCCTGGATGAAGCGCCATCAGCGGCTGATCGACGCAGGTGCCCTGCCCGATGCCGCGGGGCGGCTGGCGCAGTTCCGCGCCGCGCTCGCGGTGTTCACCGCGGCCGGTCACGTGCCGCTCGGCCTTGACCATGCAGCGCGTCCGGATGATCCGCTCGCTCTCGCCCATGCCGAGGGACGGATGCGGCGGACGTTCCAGGGCTATACCGACGATGCGGCGCCGGTGCTGATCGGTATCGGCGCCTCGGCGATCTCCTCCCTGCCGCAGGGACACGCGCAGAGCGCAGCTGCGGTGCCGCAGTGGCGCGAGGCGGTGCGCGGCGGCAGGTTGCCGATCGTGCGCGGGGTGGAGCCGGACGCGGAGGACCGGCTGCGTGCGGCGCTGATCGAGCGGATCATGTGCGACATGGGTCTCGACATCGATGCGATCTGTCGTGCGTACGGTGCGGAGGCGGACCGGTTTGCGGAGGCGTTGGCA
>NZ_JBHYDW010000070.1:0-22731 GCF_051860475.1 Elioraea sp.
TCGGCTCGGGCGACACGATGTCGTCTCAGGTGCGGCTGCGCTTCCCGACCAGGGAGGCGGCGGTGGCCTATGCCGAGAAGCACCGGATTGCGTATGAGGTGGAGCAGCCAGCGGAGCGGGTGATCCGCCCGAAGGCGTATGCGGACAACTTCGCCTTCGGCCGTGCGGAGAACTGGACGCATTGAGATCACCCATTGAGATACGGGCGCCCTTAGCTCAGTTGGATAGAGCGGCAGCCTTCTAAGCTGCGGGTCGGGGGTTCGAATCCCTCAGGGCGCGCCATGAGGTTGAAGCCGCCCCGGTTCCTTGGAGTGGTGGAAGCTTGGCCGATTGCGGTTCCTCTTCGGCGGGTTGCGTCTGCTTCTGCTCGCAAGCGGTGGGCGATGACGCGCGCCGACGGCTACGGGGCCGTCGCCCCCCGCCATGCACGCCGGATCAGTCGCGGATCGCGGCGTGGTAGCCGGGCACCCACCCGGAGGTCGGCGGGAAAGGGGGAGGCGGCGGCCGCAGGCCGAGCTTGCGCACCAGGTAGTGGGCGTAAGAATTGCTGTTGACGGCATTCCAGACGATCTCGGGCGTCGGTGAGTAGGGCAGGTGGGCTGCGTTCACGCGCGCGGTGACGTCGCGCGCGGCGGCGATCACGTCGGTGCAGCCGCGAGGGAGCTGCCCGGCGAGGCGATAGATGTTGCCGTCCTTCAACGGCTTTGCGCGCAGGCTGCGGTGTCGTCCGACCAGGTGACCCCAGCTCGGAAACCTCCCGCTCGGGTTGCCCTCGAACGCATCCCCGTCGATCACCACGACCGCGTGGTAGTAATTGGTCAATCCAGTCAGGCTGCGGATCCTCAGATGCTCGAACGCCACCGCGACCGGGCAGACGCCGCCGCGCTGCGCCGCGGCCGGAGCCGTCGCCAGCACCAGCAGAAGACCGAGCAGGATCGCTCGCATGCCGTCCCTCCGCGCACGCTGAGCTTGATCGTGCCGCCAGCCCGGGGCAGAAGCAAGCGCTGCGCTCAGGTGGGCCCGACCGGCAGCCGCGGCCCGGGCCGGCGCAACAGCGCCGTCATCGGCATCGCCGCGAGCGCGAGCAGTGCGAGCAGGCGGAAGTCGTTCATGTAGGCGATCGCGCGCGCCTCGCGGAACACCATCTCGGCGAGCGCCATCCGTCCCGCGACCGTGTCGAGGCTCCAGAGCTCCGCCACGCCGGGCAGGCGCAGCGCGGGATTGAACGGCGTGATGTGTTGGACGAGCCCCGCATTGATCACCTGGGTGTCGCGCACCAGCAGGAAGATCACCACCGCGATGCCGATCGAGGCGCCGAGATTGCGCATCAACGCATACATCGCGGTCGCCTGGTTGCGGAGTTCCGGCGACAGCGTCGAGAAGGTCATGGTGGTGAGCGGGACGAACATGAAGCCGAGGCCGAAGCCCTGCACCAGGCCCGTGCGGATGATCGCCGCCTGCGAGACCTGGGGCGTGAAGCCCGACATCTCCCACAGCGACGCCGCGGCGCAGCCGAAGCCGAAGGAGAGCAGCCAGCGCGGATCGACCCGTCTGATCAACCGCCCGACCAGCAGCATGGAGACCATGGTGCCGAGCCCGCGCGGCGAGGTGATCAGACCTGCCGTCAGCACGGGATAGCCGAGCATGGTCTGGAGGAACGGCGAGAGCAGCGCGATCGTCGCCAGCAGCAGGATGCCGACCACGAAGATGAATCCCATCCCGAGGGTGAAGTTGCGGTCCTGGAACAGGCGCGGATCGATGAAGGGCCGCCTCGCGGTCGCGGTGTGCACCACGAACAGGTAGAAGCCGAGGGCTGCCGAGAAAGCGAGCGTGGTGATCAGCGTCGAGTCGAACCAGTTCAGCCGCTCGCCGCGGTCGAGCATGAGCTGGAACGAGCCGACCGCGATGCCCAGCGTGACGAAGCCGAACCAGTCGAGACCGATCGGCTTGGGTTCGGTGCGCGGCATCGCGGCCGAGAGGCCGAGGAAGGTGACGATCCCGACCGGCACGTTGATGGTGAACACCCAGCGCCAGTGGAAGAACTCGGTGAGGATCCCGCCCAGCGTAGGCCCCAGCACCGGGCCCACCATGACGCCCACGCCGAATAGCGCCATCGCCGAGCCGTGCTGCTCGCGCGGATACGTGTCCAGCATGGTCGCCTGCGAGAGCGGCACCAGCGGCGCGCCGAACGCGCCCTGCATCAGCCGGAACACCACCATCTGCTCGAGCGAGGTCGCCATGCCGGACAGCATGGACGCGATGGTGAACCCGGTGATCGTCGTCATCAGCACCCTGCGCCGGCCGAACCGGTTGGCGAGGTAGCCGCTGAGCGGGGTCGAGATCGCGGCGGCGACGATGTAGGAGGTCAGCACCCAGTTGATCTGGTCGAGCGTGGCCGAGAGCTCGCCCATCATGTACGGGAGCGCGATCGTCGCCATCGTCGTGTCGAGGATCTGCATGATGACGGCAAGCATCACGCAGGGAATGAGGATGGTGCGGTTGGGCGCGCCCGGCACCGGCGGTGCCATTCCTGCTAGAGCCCGACCCAGCGGCGCAGATCGCGGAACAGACCGGCGAGGCTGCGTTCCTGCCCGGTGTCGATCTCGACGATCACGCTCATGCCCGCGCGCAAGGGCGGCGCATCGTCGGGAACATCGAGGGCGAGGCGGAGCGGGATGCGCTGCACCACCTTCACCCAGTTGCCCGAGGCGTTCTGCGGCGGCAGCACGGCGAACTCGGCCCCCGAGGCCGGGCTGATCGAGGCCACGCGTGCGGCGATCCGCACGCCCGGATAGGTATCCACCCGCACGGTGGCCGGGTTGCCGACCCGCACATGCGTCAGCGCCGTTTCCTTCGGGCTCGCCTCGACCCAGATGTTGCCGGTGGCGATCAGCACGAAGGCGGCGCGCGCGGCCGGAAGATAGGCGCCCTGCGGCAGATGATCGACATGCGTCACGACGCCGGCGACCGGCGCATGCACGCGGGTGCGGCGGAGGTCGCGCTCGGCGCGGTCGACCTCGGCGCGCGCCTCCTGGAAGCGCGGATGCAGCTCGGGATCGAGATCCGCCGCGCCGCCGAGCGCGGCGAGCGTTGCCTCGGCCTGGCGCTCGGCCACCATCACGCGCGCGCGCGCCGCATCGACGTCGCGCCGCGCCTGGTCGAGTGCCATCTGCGCCGCAACCCCCCGCGCCGAGAGGTCCTGCTGGCGGCGGAACTGCGCCTGAAAGAACGCGACATCGGTGCGCGCCTGATCGAGCTCGGCGAGCTTCTCGCGATAGGTCGCGCGCAGCGTGGTGAGCTCGTTGCGCACCCCTTCGAGGCGGGCGAAGGTCGCAGCCAGCGCGATGCGGTAGGACTCGTCGTCGAGCCGGAACAGCAGCTGGCCCTGCTCGACGATCTGGTTCTCCGCCACCGCGACCTCCGCGACGAACCCCGGCACGTCGGTTGCGATGTCGATCCGCTCGGCGCGGATATAGGCGTTGTCGGTCGAGACGATGCGCCCGCCAGCGAGATAGAGGTGCAGCCCGAGGGCGAGCAGCGCGAGGGGCCCGAGCAGCAGCAGCAGGACGCGGCGGCGCTGACGCTGCGCGACGGTGGGCCGCGTGGGCGCGGGCGGGTCGCGCGGCGGCGCCTCGGTCTCGCGCAGCCGCGCCACCGTCTGCTCGGTGCGCTCGCCGGTCTCGCCCGGCGGCAGCGCGCGCGCGCGCGCGTCAGCCATGACGCACGGCCTTTGCGCCGTTCGCGCTTGCCGAGGCGGCGATCAGGTTCTCCTTCATCGTGGTGAGGATGTGGATCAGCTGCTCGCGCTCGGCCTCGGGCACGCCGGCGAGCGCTTCCGCGCGCGTCTCGGCGCCGATCGCGCGCATCCGCTCCAGCACCGGATGCGCCTTGGGGCGGAGGAACAGCAGCCACACGCGCCGGTCCTTCGCGTGCGGGCGGCGCTCGACCAGCCCCGCGGCCTGGAGCCGGTCGAGGATGCGGCCGAGCGAGATCGGTTCGAGTTCGAGGATGTCGGCGAGCCCGCCCTGGTGGATGCCCTCGTTGCGCGCGAGATGCGCCAGCACCTGCCACTGCGCGCGGGTGAGGCCGAGGTCGCGCGCGTTCTGCTCGAACCTCTTGCGCAACAGCCGCGCGACATCATGCAGCAGGAAGCCGAGGGTGCGTTCGGGGCTTTCCATGTCTCCGTCCCATGCCGGGCGCGGACCATAAGCACGGCTATCATAGACCTGCTCAGCAGAAAGTCGAGACCCGGGGCGGCTTGCGTGCGTGAGGGGCACAGGTCAGAACGGCGGTACCCGCGGAAGGATGGTTCGATGCATGACGTGCTGATCGCCCCCTCGATCCTGGCCGCGGACTTCGCGCGGCTCGGCGAGGAGGTGCGCGCGGTGGACGCGGCCGGGGCGGACTGGATCCATCTCGACGTGATGGACGGGCATTTCGTGCCGAACATCACCTTCGGGCCGGACGTCGTGCGCGCGCTCAGGCCGCATTCGGCGAAGTGCTTTGACACGCATCTGATGATCGCGCCGGTCGATCCGTATCTCGAAGCCTTCGCCACGGCGGGGGCTGACCGGATCATCGTTCATGTCGAAGCGAGCACGCATCTCGACCGCACGCTGCAGGTGATCGCGGCGCTGGGCAAGAAGGCGGGCGTGTCGCTCAATCCGGCCACGCCCGCCTGCATGGTCGCGCATGTGCTCGACCGGGTGGATCTCGTGCTGGTGATGACGGTGAACCCCGGCTTCGGCGGGCAGCGCTTCATCCCGGCACAGCTCGACAAGATCCGCGAGCTTCGCCGCATGATCGGCGAGCGGTCGATCCGCATCGAGGTGGATGGCGGGATCATGCCCGAGACCGCGAAGCTCGTGGTCGAGGCCGGGGCGAGCGTGCTGGTCGCGGGCTCGGCGGTGTTCGGTGCCGGCGACTACGCGGCTGCGATCACCGCGCTGCGTCCGGTCACGGCGTAGCCCGCGCGCCGATCAGCCCTTCGAGCAGCGCCGGCAGGTCCGCGGGCGTGCGCGCGATCGCCGCCGCCCCTTGCGCCATCTCGGCAGGGCCATAGCCCCAGGCCGCGAACACGCAGGGAATGCCCGCGCCCGCCGCACCGATGATGTCGTTGCGGTGATCGCCGATCATCACCGCGCGCGCGGCGTCGCCGCTGGCGGCGCGCAGGGTCGCGAACAGGTGCCCCGGATCGGGCTTGCGCACCGGAAACGTGTCGCCGCCGCCGATCGCGGCGAAGCGGTCGAGCAGCCCGAGGGCGTCGAGCAGCAGCCGCGCGGCGTATTCGTGCTTGTTGGTACAGACCGCCATACACCAGCCCTGCGCGGCAAGCGCATCGAGCGCCTCGGGAATCCCCGGGAAAGGGCGGGTCTCGACCGCGGCGTTGGCGGCGTAGTCATCGAGGAACCCCCGGTAGACGTCCTGGTCGAAGGGCCGGCCGCGCGCGGCGAGCGCCCGCTCGATCAGGACATGCACGCCGTCGCCGATCATCCCGATGATCTCGTCCAGCCGGTACGGCGCGAGCCCGAGCCGAGCGGCCATGCGGTCGGCGGCGGCGTGCAGATCGGGCGCGCTGTCCACCAGCGTGCCGTCGAGGTCGAACAGGGCGGTGGGGGGCATGTGTCAGTTCCTGGCGTCAATGTGGGATGACATCGCAACAAGCAGCCGAGATTGGCTACCATGGGGTGATCGAAGCGTCAGGAGGGAGCGGATGATCCCGATCGTTCTGCACATTCCCCATGCGTCGCGCCTTATCCCCGCGGAGGAGCGGGCGGACTTCGTGCTCGACGATGCCGCACTGGAGCGCGAGCTAACCGCGATGACAGATGCGTGGACAGACGAGCTGGTCGAGGGGTGGTCGGACCGCTACACGATGCAGCGTGTCATCGCGCCCGTAAGCCGGCTGGTCTGCGACGTCGAGCGCTTCCGCGATGACAGCGCCGAGCCTATGGCCGCGCGCGGCATGGGCGCGGTCTATACGCGGACATCGGATGGCCGTCCGTTGCGGACGGCGACGCCCGAGGAGCGCGAACGCATCCTGCGGACGTATTACGATCCGCACCATGTGGCGCTGACCCGGGCCGTGGACGAGGCCTTGGCCGAGGCTGGCGCCTGCCTGATCATCGACGTGCACTCGTTTCCCTCGAAGCCGCTGCCGTACGAGCACGACCAGTCGCCGGACCGCCCCGAGGTCTGCATCGGCTTCGACGACTTCCATGGGGCGTTCCTGGCCGACGGCGGTTGGGACGCTGCCTGCCGCCATGCGCGGTTCCAAGGCGCAGCCAACCGACCCTTCTCGGGCAGCATCGTTCCTGTGACGCACTGGCATCAGAACAGGAACGTCCTCTCCGCGATGATCGAGGTCCGGCGCGACCTCTACATGGACGAGGAGACCGGCCGGAAGCTCGACCGCTTCGACGAGGTCAAATTCCGGCTGGGCGACTTTGCCGTCTTCTTGGGGGAGCGGGCGACCGAGGCGGTCGAACGGGCCCGTCTGATGGCGCTTCCCTATGAGCAACGCGTGCCGCTCGTCTGGGCGAAAAATGACGACGGCGTATACCGCCGGATCGTCAAAGCGTTGGAGCCTGACGAACTCCGCGAGCTCCGGTCCGAAGCCAAGCGGACGGCGCGCGAAGCACTGTCGGGGCGCGGTCCCTACGCCGATCCGGTGCGCAGGCCGGGCGCCGACGAGGAATGCAGACATCTCGCACGGGCGATCCAGCACCGCCTCCTGCTGGATGCGGCGTGGGAGCGCCTCCAGGACGAGGGAGAGGTGATCGACGAGTACATCTGGGATGGTGAGGGATTAAGTACCTCGCCCGGAAGCAGCTATTACGCGTGTGTCAAGGAATGGAACGGGATCTATGGTGCCTTCGGCGAGGTCGACGCTGAGGGGCCGTTCCTGAGCAGGGAGGAAGCCGTCAGATGGATGGAAGATCATGTTGGGCTAAGCGAGGTAGACAGATTCGCGGACGAAGGCCCGGGCTGGAGACGAGACAGGCGGGATGAAACCAGGACGTAGGGGTCTGGACTGCTTCGTTCGGCGCTGCGTTCGGTCGCTCGCTGGGGAGTGGAAGGCCGCACCCGATCTGATTGCCAATCCCTCCCGGTCGCAGGCCACCGCACGTGCGGTGGCCGTCGGCCCCCTCGGAGAGGGCTGTTGATCCGGCCGCCGTGCGCGATCCGGGTCGGCGGCTTTCCGGTCCAGACGGCCCGGGGCCGCGGCTCGCCCCCGGCCCTGGCGGCAGGTTTCGCCATCGCGTTCAGGCCGCGTGCGGTTCGCGCTCCGCCGCTCCTCCGGTCTTGACCGTCGGCGTCCTCTCATACGCCCTGTTCGCGTCGCAGGACACGCCGGGATTGGCCCGCCGCCGCCTTGACATCGACCGGTCGCAGGCGCATCTCGCAATCAGGACTGAGACTGTCCTGATTGAGTGGAGAGCGCCGGTGTTCAGGCTGTCCAAGCTCAGCGACTACGCCGTGGTGGTGCTCAGCGAACTCGGCCGGGTGCATGACGGCGCGGTGCGCACCGCCTCGGGCCTCGCGGCCGCCACCGGCATCGCCGAGCCGACGGTGGCCAAGGTGCTGAAGCTGCTCGCCGCCGGCGGGCTCGTCACCAGCCAGCGCGGCGCGCATGGCGGGTATCGCCTCGCACGCCCCTTGTCGGCGATCCCGATCTCGGACGTGATCGGGGCGATCGAGGGGCCGATCGCGCTCACCGCCTGTGTGGACGGCCACGTGGGAAGGTGCGAAGTGGAATGCTCCTGCCTCGTGCGCGGCCGCTGGGACCCGGTGAACAGCGCCATCCGCCGCGCGCTCTCCGAGATAACGCTCGCCGACATGGCCTGCCCGGCCTGGGCCCTGCCCGGCCCGGTGCGCGTCGCCGAGCCGGCCGCTTGAGACGGAAGGAAGACGAATCATGCCTGCGGTAGCCGAGACGCTTGACACGGTCCGCGACGTCACCCAGGGCACCTACAAGTGGGGCTTCGAGACCGACATCGAGCAGGATGTCATTCCTAAGGGCCTGGACGAGGGCGTTGTGCGGCTGATCAGCGCCAAGAAGGGCGAGCCCGCGTGGCTGCTCGAGTGGCGGCTGAAGGCGTATCGCGCCTGGCTGTCGATGACCGAGCCGAGCTGGGCCGCGGTGAAGTATCCGCCGATCGACTACCAGGAGGCCCACTACTACGCCGAGCCGAAGGCGAAGGGCGACGGGCCGAAGTCGCTCGAGGAGATCGACCCGGAACTGCTGCGCACCTACGAGAAGCTCGGCATCCCGCTGAAGGAGCAGGAGCGGCTCGCCGGCGTGGCGGTCGATGCCGTGTTCGACAGCGTGTCGGTCGCGACCACGTTCAAGGACAAGCTCGCCGAAGTCGGGGTGATCTTCTGCTCCTTCTCCGAGGCGGTGCGCGAGCACCCCGAGCTGGTGAAGCGCTGGCTCGGCACGGTCGTGCCCTATGGCGACAACTTCTTCGCAGCACTCAACTCGGCGGTCTTCTCCGACGGCAGCTTCGTCTACATCCCCAAGGGTGTGCGCTGCCCGATGGAGCTCTCGACCTATTTCCGCATCAACGCGAAGAACACCGGCCAGTTCGAGCGCACGCTGATCGTCGCCGAGGAAGGGAGCTACGTCTCCTACCTGGAAGGCTGCACCGCGCCAATGCGCGACGAGAACCAGCTCCACGCGGCGGTGGTCGAGCTGATCGCGCTCGATGAGGCACAGATCAAGTACTCGACGGTGCAGAACTGGTACCCCGGCGATGCCCAGGGCAAGGGTGGGATCTACAACTTCGTCACCAAGCGCGGCGCCTGCCGCGGGCGGAAGAGCAAGATCTCCTGGACGCAGGTCGAGACCGGCAGCGCGATCACGTGGAAGTACCCCTCCTGCATCCTCCAGGGCGAGGGCTCGGTCGGCGAGTTCTACTCGGTCGCGATCACGAACAACTGGCAGCAGGCCGACACCGGCACGAAGATGATCCATCTTGGGGCGAACACGCGCTCGACCATCGTCTCGAAGGGGATCAGCGCCGGCCACGGCCAGAACACCTATCGCGGCCTGGTGCGGATCATGCCGCGGGCGAAGAACGCGCGGAACTTCACGCAGTGCGATTCCCTGCTGATCGGCAACCAGTGCGGCGCACACACGGTGCCGTACATCGAGAGCCGCAACCCGACCGCGAAGGTTGAGCATGAAGCGACGACGAGCCGCATCGCAGAGGATCAGCTGTTCTACTGCCGGAGCCGCGGGCTGACGGAGGAGGAGGCGGTCGGGCTGATCGTCAACGGCTTCGCACGCGAGGTGCTGAAGGAACTGCCGATGGAGTTCGCGGTCGAGGCGCAGAAGCTGCTGGCAATCAGTCTCGAAGGCAGTGTGGGTTGAGAACGGGATCCGAGAGATGTTGAAGATCGAAGGGCTGCGCGCGGGTATCGACGGCAAGGAGGTGCTGAAGGGTATCGACCTTGAGGTGTCCGGCGGCGCCGTGCACGCGATCATGGGGCCGAACGGCTCGGGCAAGTCCACGCTCGGCTATGTGCTCGCGGGGCGCGAGGGCTACGAGGTGACGGGCGGGACGGCGACGTTCCGCGGCGAGGACCTGCTGGCCAAGGAGCCCGAGGAGCGCGCGATCGCCGGGCTGTTCCTCGCCTTCCAATACCCGGTGGAGCTGCCGGGGGTGGGCAACGCGAACTTCCTGCGCCAGGCGCTGAACAGCCTCCGGCGCGCACGTGGCGAGCCAGAGCTCGACGCGATGCAGTTCCTCAAGCTCGTGCGCGGCAAGGTGAAGGCGCTCGGGATGAGCGACGAGATGCTGAAGCGCTACGTCAATGTCGGCTTCTCAGGCGGCGAGAAGAAGCGCAACGAGATCCTGCAGATGGCCGTGCTCGAGCCCGCATTCTGCATCCTTGACGAGACCGACAGCGGCCTCGACATCGACGCGCTGCGCATCGTCGCCGACGGGGTGAACGCGCTCCGCGCACCAGAGCGCGGGATATTGGTGATCACGCACTATCAGCGTCTGCTGGACTACATTGTGCCGGATCGCGTGCACGTGCTGCTGGACGGGCGGTTCGTCCGCTCCGGCGGGCCGGAATTGGCGTTGGAGCTCGAGGAGAAGGGCTATGGCGAGCTCCAGGCCGCGGCCTGAGGGGCCGATGGACGCCCCTGTCGTGATGCCGGCCGTGGCGCCGGCGGCGGCCACCCTGCTCGACCGCTATGCCGGGCTGAAGGATCGGCTGCCCGGCGCGCGCGTGGCCTGGGTGGAGGCGTGGCGGAATCGCGGCGCCGAGGCATTCCGCGCCGGCGGGTTTCCGACGAGGCGTGTCGAGGCATGGAAGTTCACCGACCTCACGCCGCTGCGCGATACCCGGTTCGTGGAGGCACTGCTCGCAACCGACACGCATCCGACGCTGCCAGAGGAGGCGGGTGGCGAGGAGGCGCGCATCGTGCTGCTGGACGGGAGGTTCCGCGCCGATCTTTCGCGCCTGGATGCACTTGGCGACGGCGTGCGGGTGGAGAGCCTTGCCGTTCTGCTGGCCGATGGTGACGGCGCATTGCGCGATCTGCTTGGCACGATCGCGCGTTCCGACCTGCCGCTGCCAGGGCTGAACGCCGCGCTTGCCGAGGACGGCGCAGTGATCCGCATTGCCCCCGGCGTTGATGCCGGGCGCATCCGCATCGTCTCGCTCGGCGTGGCACCCGAGGCTCATGCGGTGGCGTTCCATCCGCGCAGCATCATCTCGCTTGGTGCGGGCGCGAGCCTGACCCTGCTCGACGGCGCGCATGGTGCGGGTAAGGGCGTGTACTGGCAGAACGCAGTCACCGAGATCGCGCTCGGCGAGGGCGCGCGGCTGACTCATGTGCGGGTGCAGGACGAGGCGCGCGACGCGTTCCACACGACGCTGGTGGCGGTACGGGTCGAAGCGAAAGCCGAGTACGACAGCTTCACGCTGGTGCGCGGCGCGCGGCTCGCACGCAACGAGGTGCATGCGGTGCTGGTCGGGCCCAAGGCGGCGCTGCATCTGAATGGCGCGCAGCTCGTGGACGGCGAGCGCCATGCCGACACCACCACCGTGATCGACCACGCCGCCCCTGACTGCGAGAGCAACCAGACCGTCAAGACCGTGCTCACGGGCCGCGCGCGCGGCGTGTTCCAGGGCAAGATCCACGTCCATCAGGTGGCGCAGAAGACCGACGGCTACCAGATGAACCAGGCGCTGCTGCTGAGCCCCGAGGCGGAGATCAACTCCAAGCCGCAGCTCGAGATCTACGCTGACGACGTGAAGTGCAGCCACGGCGCCACCGTCGGCGAGCTCGACCACGACCAGCTCTTCTATCTGCGCAGCCGCGGCATCGCCGAGGTCGAGGCGAAGTCGATGCTCGTGCAGGCGTTCCTGACGGATGCCGTGTCGCTCGTCTCGGACGAGGCGCTGCGCGAGACGCTGCTTGCCGCGACGGATGCGTGGTGGGACGAGGTGGAGCACCCCGCATGAACGACGCGCCTCCGGTCAGCGCTGCCTTCGACGTCCAGGCGATCCGCGCCCAGTTCCCGATCCTGAAGGAGCAGGTGCGCGGCAAGCCTTTGGTGTTCCTGGACAGCGCGGCGTCGGCGCAGAAGCCGCGCGCGGTGATCGAGGCGATGGTGCACGCGATGGAGCACCAGTACGCCAACATCCATCGCGGCCTCCATTGGATGAGCGAGCGCACGACCGAGGCCTATGAGGCGTGCCGCGACGCCGCGGCGCGGTTCCTGAACGCAGGCTCGCGCGACGAGATCGTGCTGACCCGCAACTCGACCGAGGGGATCAACCTCGTCGCGCACAGCTACGGCCGCGGCGTGATGAGACCGGGGCAGGCGGTGCTGATCAGCGCGATGGAGCACCACAGTAACATCGTCCCCTGGCAGATGCTGCGCGACGCGCACGGGATCGAGCTGCGCGTCGCCAAGGTGACGGATGCGGGCGAGCTCGACATGGAGTCGGTCGCCGCCCATCTCGCGGACGGCAAGGTCGGGCTGATCGCGATCACGCACATGTCGAACGTGCTCGGCAGCTACACGCCGGCCGAGCGGATCGCGCGACTTGCGCACGAGGCGGGTGCGAAGGTGCTGTTCGACGGCAGCCAGGCGGCGGTGCACCGACGCGTGGACGTGCAGGCGCTGGACGCCGATTTCTACGTCTTCACCGGCCACAAGCTGTACGGGCCGACGGGAATCGGCGTGCTCTACGGCAAGGCCGAGCTGCTTGAACGCATGCCGCCCTTCCTGGGCGGCGGCGACATGATCTCGACCGTCGCGTTCGAGCGGAGCGAGTGGGCGCGCGTCCCGCACAAGTTCGAGGCAGGTACGCCGCCGATCCTCGAAGGCATCGGCCTCAAGGCCGCGATCGAGTGGGTGGAGCGGATCGGCTTCCCGGCGATGGAGGCGCATGAGCGGGCGCTCACCGACCACGCGCTCGCGCGGATCTCGGCGATCGAGGGCGTGACGGTGATCGGCCGGGCGCAGGACCGCGGTGGGGTGGTGTCGTTCACGCTCGACCGTGCGCATGCGCACGATATCGCCACGCTGCTCGACCGGCAGGGTATCGCCGTGCGCGCGGGGCATCACTGCGCCGAGCCGCTGATGCGCCGCTTCGGGCTGGACAGCACGGCGCGCGCCTCGTTCGGCGTCTACACCAGCAAGGCCGAGATCGACGCGCTCACCGAGGCGCTGGCGCGCGTCAGGACGTTCTTCACATGAGCGAGGCGTTCGAGGAGCTGCGCGATCTCTACCAGGAGGTGATCCTGGATCACGGCCGCCATCCGCGGAACTTCCGCCGGCTGGACGGGGCCTTGCACGCGAAGGGCGACAACCCGATGTGCGGGGACAAGGTCGAGGTCTGGCTCAAGCTCGGCGCCGGCGAGCGGATCGAAGATGCATCGTTCCAGGGTCGCGGCTGCGCGATCTCGGTCGCCTCGGCCTCGCTGATGACCGAGGTGCTGCGCGGCAAGACCAGGGATCAGGCGCGCAGCCTCGCGGATGCCTTCCGTACCCTCGCGCGCACCGGCACGTGCCCGGCCTGTGGCTCGGTGCACGGGGAGGACATCGAACGCTTGCAGCCGCTCTCCGGCGTGGCGGAGTATCCGAGCCGCGTGAAGTGCGCCACGCTCGCATGGCATGCGATGGAGGCGGCGCTGAAGGGCGAAGGGAGCGCGACGACAGAATGAGCGAACGGACGCATGCTCCGGCGGGAACCGTCTGGACGCCCGAGGGCGAGGTGCCGACATCGCAGGGTGTCAGCGAGCAGGCGGTGATCGACGCGGTCTCGGCCGTCTATGACCCCGAGATTCCGGTGAACATCTATGAGCTCGGGCTGATCTACGCGATCGACATCGGGGACGACGGCGCGACCAAGGTGGAGATGACGCTGACCGCGCCTGGCTGTCCTGCGGCGCAGGAGCTGCCCGAGCAGGTGCGCCAGGCGATCCTGTCGGTGCCGGGGGTGACGCGCTGCGACGTCGAGGTGGTGTGGGACCCGCCGTGGGATCCGAGCCGGATGAGCGAGGAAGCCCGCCTCGCGGTGAACATGTTCTGATGTGCTAGGGTGACACGATGAGCACGGCAACCGCTGGAACCAAGCCCGCGCGCAGCCTGCCGCCGCTGATGCGTCTGACGGATGCGGCGGCGGAGCGGGTGCGCGCGCTCTACGCCCGCCCGGGTGCCAAGACGTTCCTGCGCATCGGCGTGAAGACGAAGGGCTGCTCGGGGTTGTCCTATGAGATGAGCTATGTGGACGAGCCCGGTGCGACCGACGAGGTGGTGACCGACCAGGGCCTGACGATCCTGGTGGATCGCCGTGCGTCGCTGTTCCTGATCGGCACGGTGATGGACTACCAGACGGGCGCGCTCTCGTCCGGCTTCACCTTCGTGAACCCGAACGAGAAGGGCCGTTGCGGCTGCGGCGAGAGCTTCCACGTCTGACGCCGTTCCCGGGATAGGGGGTTTGGGGGAAAGGGCCTTGCGGCCCTTTCCCCCATTCGTTCCTGGGTGATGTGATGGACCCGCTCGCCCCTCTCGACCCCTCGGCCCGCGACGCGGTGCGCGCGGCGGCACGGCGCGTGCGCCTGCCTGCCGGCGCGGCTGCCTTCCGCCCCGGCCAGCCCTGCGCGCACTGGCTGATCGTCTGTGCCGGCCAAGTGCGGGTCTCGCGCGTGGCCGGGGACGGGCGCGAGATCGTGCTCTACCGGGTGCATCCGGGCGAGAGCTGCGTGTTGACCACCGCGGGCCTCCTCGAGGGCGGCGACTACGATGCCGAGGCGATCTGCGAGACGGAGGTCGAGGCGCTGCTGCTGCCGGCAGCGGAGTTCCTGCGCCTGATCGCCGAGCAGGCGTCCTTTCGCCGCTTCGCCTTCGCGGCCTATGCGGCCCGGATCGCCGCGCTGATGGAACTCGCGGAGGAGCTCGCCTTCGACGAGGTCGGCACGCGGCTTGCGCGCAGGCTTTTGGCGCTGCGCGCGGCCGACGGCAGCGTGCCGGCGACGCACGAGGCGCTGGCGGCGGAGCTCGGCACCGCGCGTGAGGTGGTGAGCCGTCGGCTCAAGGCGTTCGAGCGTGCTGGCCACGTCACGCTTGCGCGCGGGCGGATCGTCGTCGCCGATCCCCACGGGCTCGCGGCGGCCGCGCGGGCCTCGGTGACCTAGGTCACGGAACGCGCGCGGCGGATTGGCTCTGCTGTACCCGAGGCCACAGGCAACGGGGTACGGACGATGACGAAGAACATGGGCATGGTGGATCGCGCGGTACGCGCGGTGGTTGGCGTGGTCCTGGTCGCGCTCGCCGCCACGGGCACGATCGGCGTGTGGGGCTGGATCGGCGTGGTGCCGCTCGCGACCGCGGCTATCGGCTGGTGCCCGGCCTATCTGCCGCTCGGCATCAGCACCTGCCCGAGCAAGGCGTGAGGTGACAGGGGCCGGCGCTGGCCGGCCACGTCACGGTCAACTCGCCGGGCGGATCATCAGCGCGTTGAAGCGCCGCTCGGGCCGCGGGGTGATCGCCAGCGTCCGCCGCGAGGCGTAGTCCCAGGTCGGGTGGAACACCGGGATCAGCGCCTGATCCTCGAATGCCGCCTCGATCGCAGCCGCGACCTTGGCGATGCGCTTCTCGGGGTCCATCTCGCCGAGCGCATCGACGATCAGCGCATCGACGCGCGGGTTCGAGTAGCGCACGCGGTTCGCGGCACCGAGGCCCTTCTGGGCGTCATTCGTGTGCAGCACCGCGCGCGGACCCTCGGACGCCTCGATCGTGCCGTACTGGGCGATGAAGGCGGAGAACTCCTGGCGTGTGGCGGCGCCGAAGAACACCTGGCCCGGCACGCCCTCGACCGCGACCTGAACGCCGAGCCGCGTCCACATCTGGCCGATCGCCTGGGCGATCTGGCTGTCCTTCGGATAGCGGTCGGTGGTCGTGTGCAGGGCGAGGCGGAAGCCGTTCGGCAGGCCTGCCTCGGTCAGCAGCGCGCGTGCCCGGTTGAGGTCGAGCGGGTCGGGTTGCAGTCGCTGGCTGGTGCCGGGGAAGGAGGGCGGCAGCATCTGCGAGGCCGGCGTGCAGCTTCCCTCCATCAGGCGCTCGCAGATCGCGGTGCGGTCGATCGCGAGCGACAGCGCACGACGCACGCGCGGATCCATCAGCGGGTTGCGCGCGAGCGCGGGCTGGCCGTCCTTCGCGCCGACATGCGGGCTCTGCTCGCGCGCTGAGTCGAGCGCAATGTAGTGCACCACCGCGGCTGGGCCGCTGGCCAGCGCGAGCCGCTGGTCCTGCTGGATGCGTGCCTTGTCGGCCACCGGCACGAGGTCGATCGCATCGAGCTCGCCGGCGAGCAGCGCGGCGACGCGCGAGGGGTCGCGCGTGATCACGCGTTCGGTGACGCGCTCCCAGGTGGCCGGGCCGCGCCAGTGCCGATCGAAGCGCTGGAGCACCAGCCGGTCGGCGTTCACCCACTCGACCGTCCGATAGGGGCCGGTGCCGTTCACCTTGCCGGTGTTGAACTCGCTGGTGGACTGCCCCGCATCCTTGGCGGGGATGATGAACACGCGGCTCAGGTCGAGCGGCAGCAGCGGGTTGGGTGTGGAGGTACGGATGCGGATCGTGTGGTCGTCGATCTTGTCGATCGCGGCGATGGCGCGCGTGAACACGGTGAACAGCGCGGGGCTGTTCGGCACGTTCGGCAGGCGCGCATAGGTCGCGATCACGTCGTCGGCGGTGAAGGGCGAGCCGTCGTGGAACACCACGCCGCGGCGGAGCTTGAACTCCCAGGTCAGGTCGTCGATCAGGCGCCAGCTCTCGGCGAGCGCGGGCTCGAGCTGCTGGCGGTCGGTCTGGTAGGTCAGTCCGTCGAAGATCTGGCTGTGGCTCGAAGCCTGCGGGAAGCCGTTGAAGAAATGCGGGTCGAGCGTGTTGAGCTCAAGCTTGGTGCCGATCGTCAGCGTTTGCGCTGAGGCGTGGCCCGCGGCAAGAGCAATCGCGGCCACCGCCGCGCACAGGATGCGTCGCATCGAAACCTCCCTACGTCTCCCGCGGGCATCATGCCGCGTCCGGGGCGTTGTGGAAAGCGGCAAGGCGTCGCAGTCTCCGCGCCATGACGCGCACGACCCCCCGCATCGCTCTCGGCGGCTTCATGCTGGAGAGCAACGGCCACGCGCCCCCGGCGCCGAAGGCCGAGTTCGAGGCAACCTACTGGCTCGACGGCGAGCCATTGCTGGCCGATCTGCGCTCGCCGGCGCCGCGCGCCTCGGCCTGCCTGAGCGGCTTCCTCGCCGGCATGGACCAGGGGAAGGGGTGGACGCCGATACCGCTGCTCGCGACGGGTGCCGGCGCCTCGGGCCCGGTAGAGCAGGCGGTGTTCGAGGAGGTGATGGCGCGCATCACCGCGGGGCTGCGCGCGGCGGGGCCGCTCGACGGGGTGTTCCTCGCGCTCCACGGCGCGGCGACCGCGACCGGGGAGCCCGATCCGGACGGCGTGCTGCTCGCCGCCGTGCGCGCGGCGGTCGGGCCGGATGTGCCGGTGATCGCCACGCTCGACCTGCATGCGAACGTTTCGCAGCGCATGGTGGACGAGGCGGACGTGCTGATCGCCTACCGGACCAATCCGCATGTGGACATGATCGAGCGTGGCATGGACGCCGCCTTCGCCATGCGCGCGATGCTCGGCGGCATGCGGCCGAAGGCCGCGTTCGTGAAGCTGCCCATGATCACCCCGGCCGTGGCGATGAACACCGACCAGGGCCCTTATGCCGACATCATCGCCTATGGCCAGTCGCGGATCGACCACACGATCCTGGACGTGTCGGTCGTGGCGAACTTCTCGCTCGGGGATACGCCGAAGAACGGGCTGTCGGTGATCGTCACCGCGAAGGGCGACCGGGCGCGGGCGCAGGCGGTCGTGACCGACGTGGCGGCGAAACTGTGGGACATGCGCGAGCGCTTCCGCATCACGCTCACGCCACTCGACCGAGCGGTCACCATGGCGAAGGAGGCGGGCGCCGACCCGTCCCGCCAGGCCCTGCTGTTCGCCGACGTTGCCGACAATCCGGGCGGGGGCGGTCGCGGCAACACGACCTACATCCTGCGCGCGTTTCACGGGGCCGGGGTGGAGGGCGCGCTGTTCGGGATCCACAACGACGCGCCGCTCGCGGCGGAGGCGCATGCGCTGGGCGTGGGCGCGCGCTTCACCGCGCGCTGCAATCGCGCCGAGCTGCATCCTATGAGCGAGCCCTTCGAGGCCGAGGCAGTGGTCGAGGCGCTGTCCGACGGCGAGTTCATCGGCCGGCGCGGTATCTATGCGGGCCGGCGCGTGTCACTCGGGCCCACCGCGCTGCTGCGCCTCGGCGGCATCCGCGTGATCGTGGTGACGCACCGCCGACAGTTCGCCGAACCCGCAATGGCCGAGCATCTCGGCGTCGATCTGCGGCAGGTGCGCTCGCTGGTGGTCAAGTCGCGCGGGCACTTCCGCGCCGGCTTCGACGACGTCTTCCCGCGCGAAGCGATCGTCGAGGTTGATGTGCCGGGGCTGACCTCGGTCGTGCTGGAGCGCGTGCCCTATCGCAACCTCCCGCGCCCGATCTGGCCGCTCGACCCAGACACGACCTGGTCGTCGATCCCCGGCTGACGCGTCGCGCATCGGCCCGGTTGCGTTTCCGAGCCTGACGGACCACGCTGCCGGGCAAGGAAGCGGGAGGACCCATGGCGGATCAGGCATTCGTTCGACACGAACGGCATGACGACGTTCACATCCTGCGGCTTGCCAATCCACCGGTGAACACGTTGCGCCATGCTGTGCGTCAGGCGCTGGTCGCCGCCCTCGACGCCGCCACGGCCGCCGGCGCGAAAGCCGTGGTGCTGATCGGCGAGGGACGGATGTTCTCGGCGGGTGCCGAGATGACCGAGTTCGGCGGGCCCCGCCTCGAGCCGACGCTCAATCAGGTGATCGAGGCGCTTGACGCCTTCCCCGGCCTGACGGTGGCGGCGATCCATGGTCACGCGCTCGGCGGTGGGCTCGAACTTGCGCTCGGCTGTCGCGCGCGCGTGGCCTTGGCGAGTGCGCAGGTGGGGCTGCCCGAGGTGAAGCGTGGCATACTGCCCGGCGCCGGCGGGACGCAGCGGCTGCCGCGGCTGATCGGTGCCGAGCCGGCGCTCGCCATGATCTCCACGGGTGACGCCGTGCGCGCGCCGCGGGCCAAGGAACTCGGCATCATCGACGCGATCATCGACGGTGATCTGACCGAGGGCGCGCTCGCCTATGCGCGCGCCGAGCTTGAGGCCGGGCGCGAGCACGCACGCGCGCGCGACCGGACCGTTGCCGGTGAGCTCGCCGCGTTCGATGCGGCCGCGGCCGGGGTGGCGAAGCGAGCGCGCGGCATGGAGGCACCTCCGGCGACGGCCGAGGCGGTGCGGGCGGCACTGACCGAGCCCTTCGAGCAGGGGCTGGCGACCGAGCGCCGCCTGTTCGAGCGCCTGGTGAAGGGCGAGCAGAGCCAGGCGCTGCGCCACACATTCTTCGCCGAGCGCGAGGCGCAGAAGGTGGCGGGGCTGGAGAGTGTCGAGGGGCGCCCGGTGGCGCGCGCGGCGGTGATCGGTGCCGGCACGATGGGGGGCGGCATCGCGATGAACTTCGCCAATGTCGGCATTCCGGTCACCGTGATCGAAACGAACGCCGAGGCGCTCGCGCGCGGGCTCGGCCGGGTGGAGGCGAACTGGCGCCGTAGCCTCAAGAGCGGACGGATGACCGAGGCGGAGGTGTCGCAGCGGCTCGGCCTGATCCGCGGCACCACCGACCTCGCCGAGATCGGCGACGCCGATGTCGTGATCGAGGCGGTGTTCGAGGACATGGAGGTGAAGCAAGGGTTGTTCCGCGAGCTCGACCGACTGGCCAAGCCGGGCGCGCTGCTCGCGACCAACACCTCCTATCTCGATGTCGATGCGATCGCGGGCGTCACCGCGCGGCCGGGCGACGTGCTGGGGATGCACTTCTTCAGCCCGGCGAACGTGATGCGCCTGCTCGAGATCGTCCGCGGCAAGGAGACATCGGGCGCCGCCTTGGCGACCGCGGTCGCGATCGGACGGCGCATCGCCAAGGTGCCGGTGGTGGTCGGCAACTGCTTCGGCTTTGTTGGCAACCGGATGTCGTTCCAGCGCGGCCGCCAGGGCGAGCTCATGCTCCAGGAGGGCGCGCTGCCCTGGGAAGTGGACAAGGTCATGACCGGGTTCGGCCTGGCGATGGGGCCGTTCGCGGTGGCCGACCTCGCTGGGCTCGACATCGGCGGCATGGTGCGCAAGGCGTTCGGCATCCCGTTCCCGATCGCGGACGCAATGGTGGCGGCGGGACGGCTCGGCCAGAAGACCGGCAAGGGCTGGTACCGCTACGGCGGCGACGGCCGCACCCCGGAGCCAGATCCGGAAACGGAACGGATGATTCTCGAGATCTCCGCCGCGCTCGGCAAGAACCGGCGCGCGATCCGGCCGGAGGAGATCGTTGATCGCATGACGCTGAGCCTCGTGAACGAGGGGGCGAAGATCCTCGACGAGGGCATCGCCGCACGCGCCTCGGATATCGACATGATCTTCGTCAACGGCTATGGCTGGCCGGCCTGGCGCGGCGGGCCGATGTGGCATGCCGAGCGGATGGGCTTGCGCGCCGTGCGCGATCGGCTGGCCGAACTTGCCACGCTCACCGGCGACGACGGACTGACGCCGGCACCGCTGATCGAGCGGCTGGCGGCGTCGGGCGGCAGCTTCTCCATGCCGGCCTGAGGGAGGACGACAATGGATCTGCGCTTCACTGCCGAGGAACGCGCCTTCCGTACCGAGGTGCGCGAGTTCATCGACCGCACCCTGCCCAATGAGACGCGCGCACGCATGGCGACCGGCCGCACGCCGACCAAGGACCAGTGGGGCTGGTGGCACGGCAAGCTGCACGAGCAGGGCTGGTCGGTGCCCGACTGGGCGAAGGAGCATGGCGGCCCGGGCTGGACGCCGGTGCAGCGCTACATCTTCCGCGAGGAGCTCCAGCAGGCACCGGCACCGCAGCCGCAGCAGTTCGGCACCATGATGGTCGGGCCCGTGATCATCGCGTTCGGCTCCGAGGCGCAGAAGGGCCGCTTCCTGCCCGGCATCCGCAACGGGCGGGAGTGGTGGTGCCAGGGCTTCAGCGAACCCGGCGCGGGCTCGGACCTCGCCTCGCTGAAGACCGGGGCACGGCGCGAGGGCGACCACTATATCGTTTCGGGCCAGAAGGCCTGGACCACGCTCGCGCACTGGGCAGACTGGATCTTCACGCTGGTGCGCACCGACCCGAAGGCGCCGAAGAAGCAGCAGGGCATCGGCTTCCTGCTGATCGACATGAAGAGCCCCGGCATCACGGTGCGGCCGATCGTCACCATCGACGGCGAGCACGAGATCAACGAGGTGTTCTTCGACGACGTGAAGGTGCCGGTCGAGAACATGGTGGGCGACGAGACGCGCGGCTGGGACTGTGCGAAGTTCCTGCTCTCGAACGAGCGCACGGGCCAGGCCCGTGTCGGCATGTCGAAGGAGCGCATCCGCAGGCTCAGGCGGATCGCGTCCGAGACGCCCGCGGGCGGGCGCAAGCTGATCGAGGACATCCGCTTCCGCGAACGCCTTGCCGCGGTGGAGGTGGAGCTGAAGGCGCTCGAGGTCACCACGATGCGCGTGGTCGCGGCAGAGCAGAAGGCGCTCGGCGAAGGAAAGCCCGATCCGGCCTCGTCGCTGCTCAAGGTGAAGGGTTCGGAGATCCTCCAGTCGATCAGCGCGCTGATGGTGGAGGCCGCCGGCCCCTACGGCATTGCTGCGCCGGTCGATGAGGCGCCGGAGGGCACGAACGAGCCCGAGATCGTGCCCGACTGGGCGGCGATGGCGCAGCCGCTCTGGATGAACTGGCGCAAGCTCTCGATCTATGGCGGCACCAACGAGATCCAGCGCAACATCATGGCCAAGGCGTTCCTGGGCCTCTGAGGAGAGCGACGTGGACTTCGATCTGAGCGAGGAACAGCGGCTGCTGCGCGAGAGCCTGACGCGGCTGCTCGCCGACCGTTACGGCTTCGAGGCGCGCAAGGGCTACGCGGTCGAGCCCGAGGGCTGGAGCCGGGTGATGTGGGCGTCCTATGCCGAGCTCGGTCTGCTCGGCCTGCCGTTCGCCGAGGCGGACGGCGGGTTCGGCGGCGGCGCGGTCGAGACCATGCTGGTGGCCGAAGCGCTGGGCGAGGCGCTGGCGCTCGAGCCCTGGTTCGCGACCGTGGTGCTCGGTGGCGGGTTCCTGCGGCACGGGGCGCGCGCGGAACGGCGCGCGGCGCTTGTGCCGGGCATCGCGGAGGGCGGGTTGCTGCTCGCCTTCGCGCAGACCGAGGCGCAGTCGCGCTGGGACCTGCACGACGTCGCGACCACGGCGAAGCGCGACGGCGACGCCTGGGTGCTGGAGGGGCGCAAGCTTGTGGCGCTGCACGGCGACGTGGCGGACCGGCTGGTCGTGACCGCGCGCACCGGCGGCGAGCGGCGCGACCGCGCGGGCATCGGCGCGTTCCTGGTCGAGGCCAAGGCGCCCGGGCTCACGCGCCGCGGCCACCGCACCAATGACGGGCGGCGCGCCGCCGAGGTGACGCTCGCCGGCGTGCGCGTTGCGGCCGAGGATGTGCTCGGCGATCCGGCCGACGGGCTGCCGATGATCGAGCTCGTGGTGGACGAGGCGATCGCGGCGCTGGCGGCCGAGGCGGTCGGCGTGATGGCCGCCGCACAGAAGCTGACGCTCGAGTACCTGAAGGTGCGCAAGCAGTTCGGCGTGCCGATCGGCAGTTTCCAGGTGCTGCAGCACAAGGCCGCCGACATCATGATGGCGATCGAGCAGTCGCGCAGCATGGCGATGTACGCGGCGATGTCGCTCGAGGAGCCCGACCCCGCGGAACGCAGCCGGGCAATGTCGGCCGTGAAGGCGCAGATCGGCCGGGCGGCCAAGTTCGTCGCCGAGGAGACGGTGCAGCTGCACGGCGGCATCGGCATCACCATGGAGTACGCGGTGGCGCACTGCATGGCGCGGCTCGGCGCGATCGAGGCGATGTTCGGCAATGCCGAGTTCCATCTGCGCCGGCTTGCGGACACCGGCGGGCTGATCGCGGCGTAGAACCCTCACCCTGACCCTTGCGTGTATGGGGGGATTGAGCGGGGATAGGTCTGCTCGTCTGCGTCTGGCGGCGGTCCC